>JAGNPU010000092.1 GCA_017989485.1 Neisseriaceae bacterium | reverse complement strand
GATCAAAACCATGCGCGCGATTGAGGCCGCCAACGTGGTGGTGTTGGTGTTGGATGCCCAGCAAGACATCGCTGATCAAGACGCCACGATTGCGGGCTTTGCCTTAGAGGCAGGGCGGGCTTTGGTGGTGGCGGTGAATAAGTGGGATGACGTGACCGAAGAGCGCAAAACGGCGATCAAGAAAGACATAGACCGCAAACTGTACTTTTTGGACTTTGCCAAATTCCATCACATTTCGGCCTTGAAAGAGCGGGGCATTCCTGATTTGTTTAAGTCGATTAATCAGGCCTATACCGCGGCCATGCTGAAAATGGCCACGCCTAAAATTACCCGCGTCTTGCAGTCGGCGTTAGAGCGCCAGCAGCCAGCACGTTCAGGTTTGATTCGGCCAAAAATGCGTTATGCTCACCAAGGCGGCAGCAATCCGCCGATCATCGTGGTGCATGGCAATGCCTTACAGAAAATTTCTGACAGCTATACCCGATATTTGGTGGCGACTTTTCGCAAGGCCTTTAATTTGGAAGGCACACCTTTAAGGGTTCAGTTTAAATCTTCTGACAATCCGTTTGCCAACGTCGACAACCAAGCCAATGCTGGCCCACGTCGTGCTCAGCTGAGTAATCGGATTGCCAAAAAAGAAGAAGAAAAACAACAAATATCACGCCGTTTGTCGCCAAAGAAGAAGGCAAAACCGCGTTGATGTGTTAGGATGTATGCGTGCCAAAGATGTAAAAGACCTTTTTAGGCCATAAATAATCACAATAAGATGGAGCAGTTAAATATGAATAATAAAGGGCAATTGTTACAAGATCCTTTTTTAAATGCTTTGCGTAAAGAGCATGTGCCTGTTTCAATTTACTTGGTAAACGGCATTAAACTACAAGGTCAAGTTGAATCATTTGACCAATATGTGGTTTTGTTACGCAACACCAGTGTTACCCAAATGGTGTACAAACACGCAATTTCTACTGTGGTGCCCGCACGCGCAGTGAGCATCAGTCACGACAAACCTGCAGCAGGCACCGAATCTGCAGAATAATCGTCACGGGCTCGACCACTTGCAACCCCAATCAGAGCGTGTGCTTCTGGTTGGGGTTGATTTTCATATTGCCGACTTCGACAACGCCCTCGAAGAAGCCAAAGATTTGATTGCTGCCGTGGAAGGGGACCTGGTTGATGTGGTGACCTGTAAGCGTGCCAAGCCCAATGCAGCCTTATTTGTCGGCACCGGTAAAGCGCAGGAAATTGGCGCCCTTGTTCAAGCGCAGCAGATTGACCTAGTGGTCTTTAATCACGAGCTGACGCCCACGCAAGAGCGTAACCTAGAGCAGGCCATGCAGTGCCGAGTATTGGACCGAGTGGGTTTGATTTTGGCGATTTTTGCCAAGCGGGCCCAAAGCCAAGAAGGCAAGCTGCAAGTGGAATTGGCGCAGCTGACCCACTTGTCTAGCCGTTTGGTGCGGGGTTATAAACACCTCTCTAGCCAGCGCGGTGGCATCGGCATGAAAGGCCCTGGGGAAACCCAGTTAGAAACTGATCGACGCCTGATTGTGAATAAAATCGCCCGCTTGCAGGCACGGCTGAAAGACGTCAAAAAACAGCGTGCCACGCAAAGAAAAGGCCGTGGCAAAAGCGGCTTAAAAACCTTTGCGCTGGTGGGTTACACCAATGCGGGTAAGTCGTCTTTGTTCAATCGGCTGACCAAGTCGGAGGTATTTGCCGCCGACCAGCTGTTTGCGACGCTAGACCCAACGGCCAGGCGCTTATACTTAAGCCCGGAAGCCAGCATTATTCTGACGGACACCGTTGGGTTTGTGCGCGATTTGCCACACAGCCTGGTGGCGGCCTTTTCGGCAACCTTAGAGGAAACCGCCATGGCCGACGTGTTGTTGCACGTGGTGGACGTGTCTAATGAGGATCATGAGCGCCAAATGGCCGATGTGGATGCCGTATTGGCCAAGATTGGCGCCACAGATGTGCCACAGCTATTGGTGTACAACAAAATGGACCTGGTGCCAGAAGCGCTGCGCTTGCCAATGGGGCAGGTGCGCGGTGCGGATGACATGCTATTAGGCGTGCGTGTCTCCATTAAAAATGGTGACGGCTTAGACGATTTACGCGCGGCCATGATAGAGTTGGCCAACGATTAAGCCGTGTTTCCTGATGGTTAAACGGTGTTTCGCTCTGGCGGACCACCGTTTTTTTGTTTTTGTGGTGTTTTGAGGGTTAGGCTGGATTGGGTTTAAGGCTTAACTCTGCCTTTGCCCAGACGCTGTTCATGCATTGCCGATTAAAAAAAGGCAGCCCTTATGGGCTGCCTTTGTCGTGATGAGGGCGTGCTTACTCTATCGCCGTCACCCCTTGCAACAGTTGCTGCACGAATGGGGGCAGGTCATTGCTTTGGCAGCTGATCATGACCTGGTTCATTTTGGCCTTTTGCTCAGGGCTGAGGGCGCCCTGTTTTAACAGAACGCCGAACAGCTCGCTGGTTTCAAACGCCGCCGTGGTTTTGGTGCCGACGCAGTCACAGTTCGCCTGTAGCCGCTGTTTGACCTTGTCGCCGCCCAGCAGGCTGACCTCAGGGCGTTGCCAGACGTCGTGGGCAGCAATGGTGGTTTGGCATAAATTGGTCAGCTGGGTGGCCACCTGCTGGCGCGCCATGTCGTCAACCTGTGAGCACGCGCCGAGCACGCTCAGGGCGGTCAATACGCCCAGACGGTTAAGCAGGCGCATGGTCGCTGGCCTTTAGGTTTTGCATGCAGGTCACATTGCGTGCGTCTATGGCCGCTTTGCCGCCCATGCGCTCGATGCGGGCTTCCTGAGACAGCTCGGAAAATGCCCGTACTTCGTCGCGGCTCATGTCGTCAAACAGACCGGCCACGGTGCATTCGCAATACGGTTGGACGGCCCAGGCGATGGCGTCAGCCTCGCCCTCGATGCCGACCTTCTTTAACTCGTCTGGCCAGCTCGGATCGAAGGGCGTGTTGGCCACGCAGGCTTGAACCATGGCCTGATTGGCCTTTTCAGCGCTTAGGCCTTTCGTCGACATCCAGTAAAAGGCCGCCACCAAAATCAGAATGACAAACAACCACGGGCGTAGCTTTTTAATCATGCAGGGTTTCCATTCTGATGCGGGTGACGTTTTGGGTCACGGAAGGCAGGGCCTCAATCGCGGCAATGGCGTTGTTAATGTGTTTTTCCACGGTGCGGTGGGTCAAAATGACGATTTCGGCCGTCTCTTGATCGATCACGCCTTTTTGAATCAGGGCCTCAATCGAAATTTGACGGTTGGCCAAGAGGCTGGCGATTTCGGCCAGCACGCCCGGTTCGTCCAGCACGCACACGCGTAGGTAATAGCTGGTGCGCACTTCGTCCATGGGCAAAATGGCGATGTCTTGTACCGCACTGGGCTGGAAGGCCAGGTAGGGCACGCGCTGTGCGTTGTCGGCGCTGATCAGGCGGCCAATGTCGACGATGTCGGCCACGACGGCACTGGCGGTCGGCAGCGCGCCTGCGCCTGGGCCGTAATGCAAGGTGGTGCCGACCATGTCGCCTTTAACCAGAACGGCGTTCATGGCGCCGTTGACGTTGGCCAAGAGGCGGCTTTCTGGAATCAGGGTAGGGTGGACGCGCAATTCGACGCCCTGTTCGGTTTTTCGGGTCAGGCCCAGTAACTTCACCCGATAGCCCAGCTCTTCTGCGTAGCGGATGTCTTTGCCATTCAGTTGGCTAATGCCTTCCAGATAGCAGTTTTCAAACTGCATGGGGATGCCAAAAGCCAGGGCCGCCATGATGGTGATTTTGTGGCCGGCGTCGTGGCCTTCCACGTCGAACGTTGGGTCGGCCTCGGCATAGCCTAAGGCTTGGGCTTCTTGTAAGACGTCGGCAAAGTCGCTGCCGTGTTCGCGCATTTCGCTCAGGATAAAGTTGCTGGTGCCGTTAATGATGCCGGCAATCCATTCGATTTTGTTGGCCGACAGGCCTTCGCGTAAGGCCTTGATGATGGGGATGCCACCGGCGACGGCGGCTTCAAACATCACCATCACGCTGTGTTGTTCGGCCAGAGTGAAGATTTCATTGCCGTATTCGGCCAAAAGTTTTTTGTTGGCGGTCACAACGTGTTTGCCATTTTTGATGGCGGCAATCACCAAGTCTTTGGCGATGTCGGTGCCGCCGATGGTTTCCACCACGATGTCGACTTCGGGGTGGTTGACCACGTCAAACGCGTCGGCGCTGATCAAGGCGTCGGCGCCACACAGCGCGCGCGCGCGTTCGGTGTTGCGGCTGGCGGCCATAAAGAGGCGCACTTCACGCCCAAGGCGGCGGCGGATTTCGGACGCATTTTGTTGGATGACTTGAGCGGTGCCTCCCCCGACGGTGCCCACGCCTAAAATGCCGATATTAATGGGTTGCATACATCCTCCTGGCTAGCTGCCAAATATTGTTGGTTTATTAGTCTGAAAATAAACGTATAATCCTAGCTGAAAACACGATGGTTTGCACGAATTATAAACGGTTGGGCCAAAAGAGAGGAAAATCATGCAAATTGACCAAAGCTTACCGCAGGATCAGCTGTATTTTGCCAGTTATGACGACACGGGCGTTCACGTGGGCGAGACCCGTTACGAAACCCCGATCCGCTTAGACGAAGAGTGCGTCACCGCGCTGCCGGACTTGGTGTTCGCCGAGGTGACGGAAGCCACGTTTGCCGATGCCCTAGTGGCCAAGCCGGAGCTGATTATCTTTGGCTGTGGGCCGACGCAGAAATTTCTACACCCTAAGATTACCGCCCACTTAACCCGTCAGGGGATAGGCTTTGAGGTGATGATCACCCCATCGGCCTGCCGTACCTTCAATATTTTAAAAGACGAAGGGCGCCGCGTTTGGGCCTGGGTTTTGCCACAGTAAGTCACCCGATTGGGATTAATGATTGCCTCAGGAGGGCCATCCCGTTTATATTGACACCATAAATAAGTCCTTGATCAATACGTGGAGACGGTTATGGCCATTGAGTGGCTAACGCAACATTTTACCCATCAAGGGTTGACGGCATACGTGACGCACCCTGATTGCCTGTCGTACGAGGTTGAGCCTGATAATCCGGAGTGTCCTGCACGCCTGATGGCGATTAAAGATCAGCTGATGTCGTCGCGGGTGTTTGATTTCTTGCAGGAGTTTGAGGCGGAGCCGGTGACCGACATCCAGTTGTCTCGGGTGCACCCCCCGCGCTACATTCATCAGTTGGAAGCCTTGGTGCCGGCAGAGCCGCATGTGTTTAACCGATTGAACTCTGACATGAGCATTAGCTCGGGCACCATGCGGGCAATACGCTTGGCCGCCGGAGCGGTGGTGCAGGCCGTGGATTTGGTGTTGAATTTCCAAGTGCCCAATGCGTTTTGTGCGATTCGCCCTCCCGGCCACCATGCGTGCACCGAAGAAACCATGGGCTTTTGTTTTGTGAATAACGTGGCCGTTGGGGCGATGCACGCTTTGGCAGAGCACCGCTTAAGCCGCGTGGCCATCGTCGATTTTGACGTGCACCACGGCAACGGCACCGAAGAGATTTTTCAAGACGATGATCGGGTGATGCTGCTGTCGGCCTTTCAAGAAGACTTATTCCCTTATAGCGGGGCCGAGTCTTTGGGCAGCAACCCCAACATCATCAAAAGCCCATTGAAGTCGGGGACGAAAAGCCAAGGCTTTCGCGAAATGGTGGAGGCGACCTGGTTGCCGAAGCTGCATGACTTTCAGCCCGAGCTCATCATGATCAGTGCCGGCTTTGACGGCCACTTAGAAGACGACATGGGTAATTTTGGCCTGGTTGAGGCCGATTATCAGTGGGTGACGGAACAGGTGGTGGCCATCGCTAACCACTGCTGTGGGGGCAAAATCGTCTCTACCCTAGAAGGCGGCTATGACCCTTCTTCCTTGGGCCGTAGCGTGGTGGCCCACATTAAGGCCTTAATCGATGCTTGATGAGTGCGTTTAACCCTGGTTAGGCCCCGTTGGGGTTCATTTAATAGAATTGGCATAATATGAAAAAACAGATATCACTGATTGTCATGATGGCACTGTTGGCTCAGCCGCTTTGGGCGGAAGGGCGTTTTGGCAATACCTATGGCTCACAGTGCGGCATTAAGTATTTAAACCTCAGTAAGGCGCAGGCAGAAAAGCTGAAGAGCATGCGCTTGGCTTTGAAAAGTGAATACGATGGCCACGAGGAGTTTAAGCGCAGTTATCAAAAAACCTATAATGAGCGAATCAATAACCTCATGACCAAGCCTAAGTTTGATGAGGCCACGGCGAATAAGCTGATTGCTGATTTTTATCGGGTGCAGCAGCGCCGTGAGCTCAGCGAATTGAAGTTGCAGCATGGCCTCTTCCAAATGCTGGACCCAGAGCAGAGAAAAGACTGGCTCAATGGCTGTGCCAATGCGGCATTTGGGGTAGATGGTTAACGGCCGTTGGCGTAGACGATGGCCTTAGGGCGATTGTTGCGCTACTATAATAGACGTAATGTGTTTCATGACTCGGGGCGCTTTGACATCAAAGCTGAGACAGTACCCGTAGCACCTGATCTGGTTAATGCCAGCGGAGGGAAGTCACGATTGTGCTGGTTCATGATCGCTATTCTCCGCTGCCGTATGGAGTAAGCGATGACAACCCAAGTATTGCCCCCCCTTTCTTTAGACGCGGCGACCGCCGCGGCCTTGTTTGCCCAATTCAAACACGCGTCCCCCTTGGTCCATTGCTTGACCAACGAGGTGGTGCAATCCTTTACCGCCAACGTGCTGCTGGCCTTAGGGGCCTCTCCCGCCATGGTGGTTGAGCCTGATGAGGCGACCCAGTTTGCGGCCGTGGCCCATGCCGTCCTGATTAACCTAGGCACCCTCTATCCTGCGCGTGAGGCAGCAATGTTGGCGGCGATAGCGTCCGCCAATGCCGCCCATCGCCCCTGGGTGTTAGACCCCGTGGCCGTTGGGGCGCTGGACTACCG
>JAGNPU010000091.1 GCA_017989485.1 Neisseriaceae bacterium | reverse complement strand
ACACTTGGCTGGCGCGCAACCATGCTGCCGGCCAGCACGATCAGCGGCAGCAGGCCTTAGCAGAGGCGGATGCCCGCCCATTGGCGACTCATGCAGAAAAGGGGACGGTATGAAGGACAACACATTGTTTATGCTGGCCGCGATGGCCAGCACCATGCTGGCTGGCTGTGTGGTGGGCCCAAAATACACGGCGCCTGATGCGCCTGAATTGGCCCTCATCAGCCCGGAAGCGGCGGCATTGGGCCCGCGGGCGATGACGGCGGATCAGGCCTGGTGGCTGTTTTTTGAAGAGCCTGAGCTCAACCGTTTGATTGATAGGGCCCTGACCCACAACCACGACGTTCGTCAGGGGCAGGCGCGGCTACAGGCGGCGCGGGCCGTGTTTGATGAGCGGCAGTTAGAGCGGTGGCCAGCCATCACCTCGTCTGCCAGCCAGCATCGAGGCATCAGCCAACGGCCAGGCGCCGATGGCCGGCCTGAGCGGGCCTTGTCCGAGCAGTATCGGGTGGGCTTCGACACCCAGTGGGAGGTTGATTTATTTGGCCGTTTACAGCATTTAAGCCAGTCGGCACGGGCTCGTGCCGAAGCCAGTGCCGCCGAGCTCAGGCTATTGCGGCTGAGCATTGCCGCCGAGGTGGCGCGGGTGTATTACCAGGCGCAAGGCTTGCAGCAACAGCTGGCCTTGGCCCAGGCACAGCAGCGCAGCTGGGCCGAAACCGTTGCCATCACGGCGGCTCAGGTTCGCTTGGGCAGCGGTCTGCCGGAGGATTTGGCCAATGCCCGTAGCCAGCTGTCGCGCAGCGAGGCCGCCGTGCCCAGCGTCTCCACGGCATTACAACAGGCACGCTATCGCCTCGATGTGTTGACCGGGCATGAACCCGGCCACCGTGAGGGGCCGTTCGCCGCCCCCGCACCGGCGCCGTTGGCGAAGAACCTGCCCTTAGGCGACGTGAATGCCTTGATTCGGCAACGGCCTGACGTGGTGAGGGCGGAACGGCTGTTGGCGGCCAGCACCGCCGACGTGGGGGCGGCCACGGCAGACTTATTGCCCCGCCTGAACTTAGGGGGCTTTTTGGGCTTTATCGCCCTACGCGGTGGCGACATTGGCAGCGCATCGCGCGGCTTTGAATTGACGCCCAACGTCAGCTGGCCGGCCTTGCAGCTGGGCAATGCGCGGGCGCGGTTGCGGGCGGCCCAGGCCGGCAGCAGCGGTGCGCTGGCACAGTATGAGCAGGCGGTATTGCTGGCGCAAGAAGAGGTGGAGGGGGCGGTGACGCAGCTGGTGCAACATCAAGACCGGCTCAAGGCCTTGTGGCAGTCGGCCGAGCAGGCACAGCAGGCGTTGGCGATAGCCAATAAGCGGCATCGGGCGGGGTCCGGTGCTTATCTGAGCGTCTTGGCCAATCAACGCATGGTGTATGAGGTCAAGCAGGCCTTGCTGAACGCCGAAACCGACTCCTATGTCAACGTGGTGGCCTTGTATAAGGCCTTAGGATGGGGGCAGTCTTAGCCTCGCTTGATTGGGCCCAAACGCGCAGGCGTTTGGGCTTTTTTGTGTCTGGCATGTGGTCGGCCAGAGGCGGGCAATGTGGTCTAAGCCAGGCCGGCGGGTCTGGGTATACTCAGAGCACTCACGCACAACGCAGTTGCGTCCCTTAACCTTGATGATTTAGGCCTTTTATGACCCCTCCCGATTCGACGACGGTGCCGCTGCGTGCGGCCGATTTTATTTCGCCCACCGTGGCGGCTTTTGTGTCCGTTCTGGTGAACTACGGTGGCACCTTTGTGCTGGTGTTTCATGCGGCCGAGCTGGCGCAGCTGACGGCGGCGCAAACGGCCTCGTGGGTGTGGGCCGTGTCGGTGGGGGTAGGGGTGACGGGGGCTTGGCTGAGCCTACGCCATAAGGCCCCCATCATCACGGCGTGGTCCACGCCCGGGGCGGCATTTTTGGTGACCGTCATGCCGATGACCCCTTATGCGGAAGTGATCGGGGCCTATATATTATCGGCCCTAGGCTTTATCGTCTTGGGGCTGTCGGGGGCGTTTGAACGCTTGGTGCGGCTGATCCCGCCAGGCATCGCCTCGGGTTTGTTGGCCGGTATTCTATTGCCGTTTGGGATTGCTGCTTTTGGTGGCGCCCTGACGGACCCGCTGCTGGTGCTGGTATTGGTGCTGGCGTATGCAGGCTTGAAACGGCTGACCACACGGTTTGCCGTGGTGGGGATTTTGTGCCTTGGGTTGGCGCTGCTGTTGTGGCAAGGCCAGGTTGATTTTAGCGGGCTTAAGCTGAGTTTGGCGCAGCCGCTGTTTGAACGGCCCGTGTTTTCTTGGGCCAGCCTTCTGGGCGTGGCCTTGCCGCTGTTTGTCATCACCTTAACCGGACAGTATATGCCGGGCATGCTGGTGCTGCGCCACGACGGCTACCAAACCAGCGCCAATCCTATTGTGGCGGTGACGGGCCTAGGGTCGCTGTTGATGGCCCCGTTTGGCGCCCACGCGTTTAATATTGCCGCCATTACGGCCGCTATTTGCACCGGTAAAGATGCCCATCCCGACCCACGCAAACGCTATTTGGCGGGGGTGGTGTGTGGGGGATTATACGTATTGGTGGGGGTGTTTGGGGTGACCTTGGCCAGCGTGTTCCTGGTGTTGCCTAAGGCCTTTATTGCCACCTTGGCCGGACTGGCCTTGCTGGGCACCATAGGGAGCAGCCTGGCCAATGCGCTGGCCGATGTGACCACGCGAGAAACGGCGTTGATGACGTTTTTGGCCACCGCCGCCAATGTGACCCTATGGGGCGTGGGCGGTGCCTTTTGGGGCCTGGTCATCGGCCTGCTGTGCCACGTCCTGATGCACGCCAAGTGGTCGGTTAAGCGTGTTCGTCCTGATTAAGCCCGCGGTAAAACCTGTTGTAGTTGACGCAGGGCAAGGTCGATTTCATGGGGGGTTAATGAGGCATAACCCAGTATCCACCCCTGTCGTTTGGCCTCGCCCAGATAAAGGCGGCTGAGGCCAGGCAGGATGATGCCGATGCGGGCCGCGGCGGCGATGGTGGCGGCTTCTGAATAGGCGGGGGCCAGCTGGCAGGGCAGCTGTAATCCGCCGCCTTTGGTGGGCCCCATCGGGGTGACCACGTCGGCCAAATAGGTGGCGATGGCGCTCATGACGGCGGCCTTACGGGCACCGTAAAGCTGGCGCATCATGCGCACATGGGCATTGTAATGGCCGTCGGCCATGAAGCGGGCCAGCGTCAGCTGATTGCTTTGCGGCGTGTGGCCATCGATGATGCTGCGCGCGGCTACCATGGCGGGCATGAGGCCAGTGGGCAGCGCCATATAGCCGATGCGTAGGCCGGGAAACAGGGTTTTGCTGAAGGTGCCAATGTAGAGGGTGCGTTGGTGCGGGTCTAAGCCTTGAACGCAGGCCGTGGGCAGGCCGTCATAGTGAAACTCGCTGTCGTAGTCGTCTTCGATGATCCAGCCATTGGTTTGCTTGGCCCAATCAATGAGGGCCAAACGCCTGGCCAGGGACAGGGTGACGCCGGTGGGGTATTGATGAGAGGGCGTCACGTAGACGCAGCGCGCGCCACTGGTGTCGGCCACCATCTGGTCGACCCGAATGCCGTGTTCGTCCACGTCGATAGGCACAATGCGCGCCTGGGCCGCCTCAAAGGCTTTCTTGGCCCCAAAATAGCCGGGATTCTCCATCATGATGGGGCCGCCGGCGTCGACCAAGAGCTGGGCGCAGAGAAATAAGGCCTGACGGGTGCTGCTCAACACCAAAATCTGTTCTGGCGTGACCTTGGCACCGCGCTCAAGATTTAAATAGGTGGCGATGGCGGCGCGTAACGGCGCTGCGCCCTGTGGGTCGCCGTGTAACAGGCCGTGATGGGGCTCGTCTTGTACCACTTTACGGTGTAGGCGTAGCCACACATCGGTCGGAAAGGCCCGGGTTTCCGGTAGCCCCGTGGCAAACGCCCGTGGGGTTTGTTGGTCGATGACGCCGCCGGCGCCCAACAGCCGTTGGCCGCGCAGGCTCAGCGTGGAGGGCGGCGAGGCATCGTCCGTGGCATGGGCTTGCGGTGCAAGGCCGTGCAGCTTGGCCCCAATCATGGCCGCAACATAGCTGCCAGAGCCTTCTTTGCGGGTAATGTAGCCGTCGCGCTGGAGCTGAACGTAGGCATTTTCAACCGTGTCGCGGGCCATGCCCAGCGCCTTGGCCAAGGTGCGGGTGGCCGGCAGCTTGCTGCTGGGCGCCAGTAGGCCTTCTAAAATCAGCGCCCGCAGCACTCTTTGGATGCGTAAATGACGATCCAGTGTGGCCAGCTCGGGCTGGTTGAGGCGTATCTGTACGGTTTCCAGCGAAAATGACTTGCTCATGGGGCCTACCTGCGGGGGGCGAATAAAAAAGGGTGTGGCACACATCAGTTTAGCCTTAAACCCCCTCCTGTGTCTTGGGGGGTTAAGGCAGGAGGGGCTTAAGACCGACCTTGTGTTTAGAGGGGCAGACGGTATTCAATACACCCTGATTGTTGGGCGACCCAGTCGTATAGTTTCTGGGCTCGGGCATTGCTGTGGTGGGTATGCCAATACAGGCGCGCGCAGGACTGCTGTTGGGCGAAGGCTTGGACCCATTCGATGAGGCGTTTGCCGGCGCCGGTGCCGCGCACGTTGGCATCGACGTAGAGGTCTTCCAAATAGCAAAAATCGTCAATGGCCCAGGTGGACCGATGGACCACATAGTGAACCAGGCCGACGAGCTGCTCGTCGATGACGGCAACGGCCGCGTAAACGGGCTCGTTCGGATTTAAGCAGCGCTGGAACAGGGTGGTCGAGACCTCGGCGGCCAAAGAGACTTCATAAAAGTCTTGATAGGCCTGCCACAGCGGCAGCCATTGGTCAAAGTCGGTGGCGACTATCGGGCGTAGGGTTAGGGTGGGTGTGCTCATGTGGCGGCCTTTAAAAAGAAGTGAAAGAATAGGTCGCCGCCATCATAGTCATTATTGTGGCGGCGTGGCCATGCCAGTTTATTCTTCTTGAGCAGACCACTTGGCGTGCTTAAGGCGTCACATAAGCCGCTGCGGCGGCCACCAATTGCTCGATCTTGTCGTCGCACAGCAGTGGGCGTAAGGCGTTGAACTTGGCTTCTGGCCACGCATAGATGTTTAAGGCCAAGAGTTGCGCGATGGTGTCTGGCGCAAAGCGCGCCCGCACGGGCTTGGCCGGATTGCCCGCAACGATGGTGTAAGGGGCCACGTCCTTGGTGACGATGGCACCCGAGGCAATCACCGCGCCTTCGCCTAGGGTGAGGCCCGGCATGATCATGGCGCGCAGGCCGATCCACACGCCGTCGTGAATCACGGTGTCGCCTTTGCCCACGTAGGCGGCCTCAATGTGGTCTATAAAGGGATATAGGCTAAACCAGTCGGTGCGGTGGGTGTGGTTGCCGCCCATCAAAATAATGGCTTCGGCGCCGATGCACACATAGTTGCCAATATAGAGCTGGTCAATCGGCCAGGCGGGGGTCCAGTGGGCCAGGCTGTAGTCGTCGCCATACTGATAGCGCACCACGCTGTCTTCGAAAGACCCCGTCCAAGCCGCGCTGTAATAGCTTTTGTCGCCCTTGATGTGGATGTTGGGGTTGGTGACGGTGTCGTGCAAATAGGACACGATAGACCAGTGCTTGGCTGGGGACGTTGACATGGGATGGGGCCTCAAAGACAGATGTTAGAGAGGCTTGATTCTAGCATAAGCCCGCCAGGCGCTGCTGCGTGCGCGCCTGGCGGGGCCGCAGCGGCGTTTTAAGCAGGGGCCTTGGGCGGATGGCACCAGTTGTTTTTGGCCACGATGCCGCCGTTTGGTGACTCATAGCCCAAGCAGCCTAGGAGGCTATCGAATATGGCCTCATGGCGAACGGTGGTGTTGCTTTGCTGCATGGTCTTCAACCGTTGCCAGGCGCGTTGCTGCGGCGCCTGGGCCAAGAAGGCGTCGGAGGCCCAGAGTAAAACCGGGACGCGGAACTGCTCATCGGGCGCCATGTGGCGGGGGGTGCCATGCAGGTGTGAGTCTTCATCTATGGATTCGCCATGGTCGGCGGCGTACATCATGATGGCCTTTTTGTCCCGTAGCTGGTCGATGACGGCGGCCAAGACGGTGTCGGTATAGAGGATGGAGTTATCAAAAGCGTTAACCAGCTGCGCTTTGCTGCAGCCATCATCCACGCCGTTGCATTCGGGCTGGTATTGGGCAAATGTGCGCGGATAACGCTGAATATAGGAATAGTGCGACCCCTTGGTGTGCAAAATCACCAGGTGTTTGCCACGAGGATGATTGGCCAACGACGCTTGTAATTCACTCACCAAGAGCATGTCGTCGACGGTTTTGCCCTCGTTGCGTTTTTCTGCGGCAATCATTTCACGGAAGGCATAGTTATCGGCTTCGGTATTGTTGTAAAACCATACCTCACTTTGCATCGCAAACAGTTCACTGCTGAAACCTAGGCTGTGTAACACCGCAAAAACGTTTTGTTCTTTGAGGCTGCGCTGCGGATTATTGGCCGTGCCGCCTTCGCGGACAAACATACAGCGTAACGACAGCTTGGTGGCGGTGTCGCAGGCCACGCCGCGTAGCGCCACCAGGTTTTTTTCGGCGGCCAGCTTGGGCGTGGTGTTGCGTTCGTAGCCGAGCAGGCCCATGTGGTCCCAACGGGCGGTTTCGCCAATCACAAACACCACATAGGTGTCTTCTGGCGCTGTGCCCGCATAGGTAAAGTGCTCGGCAGGGTCGAACAGCTGGCGCTGATCGGTGTACTCCTCATACTGCGTCCACCCGTACAGGCCAAGGGCAGAGAGCCAATTCGACGGTAGGTAGGAGTGGGCCAGGACACCCCCATAGCTGGGTAGGTCGACGTTTTCGGTGACTGCTTGCGCTTCTTGTTGGCGGTCTAAAAAGTGCAACGGCAAGCCTATGGCCACCAGCACCCACGCCAGGTGCCGCAGTGCGCGCCAGCGCTGCGACGGCGTGTTGAGCTGCGCCCATAGGGTGCGCTGAAGCGGGCTGCG
>JAGNPU010000090.1 GCA_017989485.1 Neisseriaceae bacterium | reverse complement strand
AATCCCTACGTACACCAAAAAAGCGGTGCCAACCACGGTTAAGCCGGTTAAGAACAAAGGGTGGCCATTAATCAGCTGCATTAAGCCTAGGCCGATCACCAGCAACAGCAGGACAAAGGCCAATACAGCGCCGCAGATAAAGCCTTGGGTGGGTCGGATACCATGATGGGTGCCGGAAGACAGAATAATCATATTGACGGGGCCAGGGGTAATGGACATCGTCAGGGCGAAGATGGCCATGGCCATCATAATGGAGAGCGAGAGCATAGTGTCCTAGGTAGAAGAGGGATTGTTATTGTTATTGGCCCGTGGTGAGCCTAGGCAATAGGGTACCTTAATTGGCGGCTTTGCCAAACCCTATAGATTAGGATAGGCCCAAAAAGCAACAGCTTTTGTGGCGACGGGGGTGCGCCCCTGTTTGGCTGTTTATGTGATTGTTTAGGGGCTGTGATGGCATACAAGAGCGGAGCATGTAGGACGCCTAGCAACATCAGTGTCGAAAATAACGGGTGATGGCCTGGCTCAGCAACGGCAGTTGGCCGTCAAAAAAATGGCTGGCGCCGGGGATGAGGATGAGGGGTAGGTTTTGTGGGCGTGCCCAAGCGCAAAGGGGGGCCAATGGGTCTATCGCATCGGCCTCTGCGGCGATGAGGGTGGTGCGCTGTGCTTGAGGGGCGTGGGGCGAGCCTGATTCATGCAGGGTCACCGACGGGGCTATGAGCAGCAGGGCGCTCGGTTGCGTGTGTTGTGCGGCCTTAAGGGCGACGTGGCCGCCAAAGGAAAACCCCGCCAGCACGAGCTTTAGGCCCGGGTGGCGCTGTTGCGCCTGAGCGATGATGGCCAGTAGGTCTGAGGTTTCGCCAGGCCCCGCATCGTATGTGCCGACGCTTAGGCCAACGCCCCGATAGTTTGGGGTATAGCAATGATAGCCAAGCTGGTTTAAGGCCTTGGCCATTGTGTGAATGACCTTGTGGCGATTATGGCCGCCCAGGCGGGGGTTGGGGTGGGCCAATACGGCCACGCCCAGAACGTTGACGCCCTGTGCCGGCGGCGCATACAGCGTTTCCAGCAGGCCCATCGGGCCTGCCAGCATGAGGGTGCCAGCCGACGGGCCGCTCATCAATGCTCGAAGTAGCGTTCTATGGTTTTGCCCAATAAAATGAGCTGGCCATGGAAGAAGTGGCCGGCCTGAGGGATGATGACCACAGGCAGGTTTTGTGGCTTGGCCCAGGCCGTCACCATGGTAAGGGGCACCACGTCGTCGATTTCACCGTGAATGATTAAGGTGTCCTCGACCGAAGGCACGTTGGGCGAATGGATTTTATAGGTGGCCACGGCTGGGCCGATCAACAGCAGCTTGTCGGCGTGCACGCGATGCACCAGCTGCGAGGCCACAAAGCCGCCAAAAGAAAACCCCGCGACGGCCAGCTTGGCGCTTTCGTTGGGATGGGCCGCCTTGGCGTAAGCCACCACGGCCAAAGCGTCGTCGACTTCGCCTAGGCCATAATTGTGTTCGCCGTCGCTGGCGCCCACGCCACGCAAATTAGGCAGGTAGCAATGGTAGCCAAGCTTGCTCAAGGCCTTGGCCGCAGTTTGGATGACCTTATTGGTGTTGGTGCCGCCCTGGGTGGGGTTGGGGTGGTTTAACACGGCCACGCCTTGGGCCATGCCTTGGGCGGGAATGTAAATGGTTTCTAAACGACCGACGGGGCCATCGACCCAAACCATATTGTTGGCGCGTAACATAGTAATCCTTTGCTGCGTTGTGGGGTTATGACTGTGGGTCAACCAACAGGCGGTTGACGATTTGGCCCTTGCTTAAGTGCTCGTCCAAGATTTCTTGGACGTCGCTTTGGTCCACATAGGTATACCAGGTGGCCTCAGGGTAGATGACCATGACGGGACCGACTTCGCAGCGGCCTAAGCAGCCGGCCTTGCTGATGCGGTTTTTGCCCGGGCCGATTAGGCCCATGGCCTTGGCCTGGCCACGCATATAGTCCATGACCTCCTCGGCGTTGCCATCGCCACAGCTCTGGCGGCCGTTGGTGCGGGTGTTGTTGCACACAAATACGTGACGTTGAAAGTGGCTCATGAGTTCTCCTGACGCTTACAGAAACAGCGTTTTGCCATTGTTTAAATTACTGCTGGTAATGGTGTCTAGCATTTGCTTAAAGTCGAGATGATACTGGGCCGACAGCTGTTCGGCCCGCTGGGTGAGCTCAGCCAGTTTAACCATAGATGGCGTGTCTTTAAAGGCCATCACCGCAATATTGCCGTGGCTGGCGGCAGGCACCTCTAATACCAGACCATTGAAGACGGACAGCAGGCGCTCCACGAACATCTGATAGCGTTTGTCACCGCTCCACCAGTTGGTGATGAAGACGCCTTGATCGGTGAGCGCGGTTTTGCAGTGTTCAAAAAAGTCTTCGCTCACCAGGTCGTCGACAATTTGTTCGCCGTCAAAGCCGTCTACCATGATGACATCGGTGCTGCCGCGGCAAATCTTAATGTATTCGGCGCCATCGCCTTCCACAATGTTAAAGCGTTCGCCTTCAAACGGCAGCTCAAAAAAGGCCCTGGCCACGGCAATCACCTGCGGGTTGATTTCCACGGCGACGGATTGCGTGTCTGGCAGGTAAAGGTCTATCCAGCGGGTGAATGAGCCACCGCCTAGGCCGATTTGGGTGATGTGGGCGGGCGGGTCCATAAACAGCAGCCACGCCATCATCGAGCGGCTATACGACAGCACCAGCTCGGCCGGATCGTCTAGATTCATAGAGCTTTGCACGGTGGCGCTGCCTAGGTGTAGGGAGCGAATATTGCCTTCTTCTGAAATGTCGACTTCAGGCAGGTGGTCTTGGCTGGGTCGTACGCGACGACGGTAGGGGTTACGCGCCATTAATCACCTCGTTTTTTGGGCTACGGTTGTCTAAAATGCTGATGGTTTTCGGTGCGGCGGTCTGAAAGCTGTCGTCTTTGTCAAACGCCATGTCACCGCCGCCGGCGGGGATTTCACCGCGCTTAAGGCCGGCAAAATCGAATAGCTGGGTGTCTGCCAGATGTGAGGGCACCACGTTTTGTAAGGCGGTAAACATGGTTTCTAAGCGGCCGGGGAACTGCTTGTCCCAGCTTTGCATGAGTTCTTTAATCACCTGACGCTGTAAGTTAGGCTGTGAGCCACACAGATTACACGGAATAATCGGGAAGGCTTTGATTTCGGCAAAGCGCACCAGGTCTTTTTCTTTGACATAGGCCAGGGGGCGAATCACCATGTGCTCACCGTTGTCCGACACCAGTTTCGGGGGCATAGACTTCAATTTGCCACCGTAAAACATATTCAAGAATAAGGTTTCCAAAATGTCGTCGCGGTGATGGCCTAGGGCGATCTTGCTGCAGCCCAACTCTTTGGCCACGCGATAGAGCACGCCTCGACGCAGGCGGCTGCATAAGCTGCAGGTGGTCTTGCCTTCGGCCACCACCCGTTTGACGATGCTGTAGGTGTCTTCTTCTATGATGTGGTAAGGCACGCCTAGGGTGTCTAAGTATCGGGGCAAGACGTCGGCAGGAAAGCCTGGTTGCTTTTGGTCGAGGTTGACCGCCACCAGTTCAAAGTGAATGGGGGCAGAGCGCTGTAGGCCCATTAACACGTCTAATAAGGCATAACTGTCTTTGCCGCCAGAGAGACACACCATGATTTTGTCGCCGTCTTCTATCATATTGAAGTCGTTAATGGCGTCGCCCACCAGATGGCGTAAGCGCTTGTTTAGCTTGTTTTGTTCGTATTGTTGTTTCTTTTCAATCTCTTGCATGGCGTGTCGGTCTCGGCGCTGGGGTTAATGTTAACCTGACATTATAAGGCAAAATAGGGCTGTTAGGCCATTAAGTGTATAAGGTACAATATGACGGCCATCGGATGGTAAACTTTATCAGGCTTTAGGCCTCTATCAGAGGGTGGTTAGGCCAATAGAGTGGCTTTAGATTAATTGACGGTTTTTTATGGGACATACAGTGGCTTCATTAGAGACATGGATAGGCTTACGCTATTTGCGGGCAAAAAAAAGAAACGGGTTTGTGTCGTTCATTAGTTTGATCTCGGTTTTGGGCATTGCCTTAGGGGTGATGGCACTCATCGTGGTGTTGTCGGTGATGAATGGCTTTCAAAAAGAAATTCGGGGTCAGCTGTTAAACGTGGCCCCCCATGTGGAAGTGGGTTATTTTTCCTATGAAGAGCACAATGGCTGGCAAAGCCTGGCGGCGCTGGCACAAAAAGAACCAGACGTGGTCAGTACCGCTCCTTACGTGGCCGAACAAGGCCTGTTGGTCAATTCCGGCGTGGTGCGGGGCGCTCAGATTAAGGGCATAGACCCCAAGGCCGAAAATGAAGTGGTCGAGTACGGCAAAGACATGCCCATCGGCCAGTTTACTGATTTGAAGGCGGGCGAATTCGGCATTATTTTGGGCCAAGACCTGGCCCAAGCCTTAGGCGCCAATATGGGCGACAAGGTGACCGTGATTACCCCTGAGGGCAACAATACCCCCGCCGGCATGGTGCCTCGCTTGAAACGCTTTACCGTTGTGGGCCTGGTTAAAACCAAGGTGTTTGAAATGGACAGCACCCTGGCCATGATCCACCTGGCCGACGCACAGGTCTTGTTCCACTATGGTGACGACGTGACCGGCGTGCGTTTGAAGATTAAAGACCCACAAAATGCCCCTAATTTCTTACGCAGCTTCATGAC
Organism: Neisseriaceae bacterium; assembly: GCA_017989485.1. Classification (GTDB taxonomy): domain Bacteria; phylum Pseudomonadota; class Gammaproteobacteria; order Burkholderiales; family Neisseriaceae; genus JAGNPU01. The sequence goes on along the minus strand of JAGNPU010000090.1, from coordinate 2,353 downwards.
GCCAGAGCGCCAAACCCAAATGTGGGCGGAAGACTGGACGGCAAAAAACCGCAGCTACTTTGAAGCGGTTGAGCTGGAAAAGCGCATGATGTTCATTATTCTGACCTTAATCATCGCCGTGGCCGCCTTTAATCTGGTGTCTTCCTTGGTGATGGCCGTGAACGAAAAGCAGGCCGACATTGCCATTTTGCGCACGGTTGGGCTGTCGCCGCGAGGGGTCATGAAAATCTTCATGATACAAGGCGCGATCTCGGGCTTTATGGGCACGTTGGCCGGCGTCTTCTTTGGGGTTTTGACAGCCTACAACGTCGGCTATATCGTGTCCGGCATTGAAAAGCTACTGGGGCGCCAGCTGATTAACTCGCAGGTGTATTTCCTCGATTATTTGCCTTCTGACGTGCGCTTAAGCGACGTGTTGGTGATTGCGGGCGTGTCGCTGGTGTTGTCCTTTATCGCCACGCTGTACCCAAGCTACCGTGCTTCGAAAACCCAACCAGCGGAGGCTTTGCGCTATGAGTAATCTGATTTTAACCTGTGAGGCCTTGAATAAGTCTTACCGCGACGCCGATGTGTCCGTTGACGTGATCCAAAACCTATCCTTGTCGGTGTATGCGGGCGAAAGCCTCAGCATCGTCGGCAGTTCCGGCAGCGGCAAGTCAACGCTACTGCATCTGCTGGGGGGACTAGACACGCCCACGTCCGGCAGCATCAGCCTCAAAGGCCATGATTACGCCAAGCTGAATCAAAAAAAATTGGGCGACTTACGCAACCAGTATTTGGGGTTTGTGTATCAATTTCATCACCTCTTGCTGGAGTTTTCTGCCTTAGAAAACGTGATGATTCCCCTGCTGATTGGCAAAAAATCACGCGCAGAAGCGGAAGACTTGGCCATGGCCATCTTGACCCAGGTCGGCTTGAAAGATCGAGTGAAACATCGACCCAGCGAGCTGTCCGGCGGCGAGCGTCAGCGTGCCGCCATTGCGCGAGCCTTGGTGACGCGCCCCGCCTGTATTTTGGCCGACGAACCGACGGGCAACCTCGACCGTAAAAACGCTCAGAATGTCTTAAGCCTGATGTTGGAGCTTAAGCAGGAGTATCAAACCAGCCTTGTGGTGGTGACCCATGACGAAGAACTGGCCATGCGTTTCGACCGCGTCTTCGCCATGCAAGAGGGGCATCTTGTGGCGGCAGATGCCTGATGACCCCCACTGAGGCGCAGCTGGCGCATGGGCAAACCCATCCGGTGTATCAGGCCACGGCCAGCGTGCTGGCGCGATTGGCGCCCACCGAGTTTGTGGCGGTGGCCCCGTATTTGCGTCAGCTCATCCATCATCTTGATGACGGCCATACCTGTCTGCCCTTGGCGCCATGGCAGGCTCAGGCGCTGACGGCGGCCATGCCCCTGGTCAGCACCCATCCTGACACGATTGCCCCTTTGCTGTTGTGGCGAGGGCAGCTGAGCTTTATGCGGCAGTGGCAGGCAGAAAACGAATTGGCACTAAGGCTGCTGCGGTTTAGCCAGCAGCCTGCGCCCGCATTTTCAGCGCCAGAGGCGGCGCAGGTGTTGACGGCATTGTTTGGGACGAATAATCAAGACAAGCAAAAACAGGCCGCGGCCTTGGCCTTATTGAAGGCCTTTTTGCTGATCAGCGGTGGGCCGGGCACGGGCAAGACCACCACCGTGGCCAAAATCGTGGCCACGCTGCTGTTGGTGCAAAAGAAAAAGCTCACCATTGCCTTGGCGGCCCCTACGGGGAAAGCTGCAGCGCACATGGGCAGCGCTTTTCAGGCGGCCTTTTCGGCCTTGCAAGGCCAGCTGGATTTGGTCATGCAGGGCGATTTGCATGACTTTGTGCCCTTGGTCGCCCACCTGCAAGGCCAAACCCTACACCGCTTACTCAAGCTCAATCCGATTACCCAGCAAGCCCGTTATCATCAAGAACAGCCCCTGCCTTATGATTTAATCATCGTCGACGAAGCCTCAATGATAGACGTGGGCATGATGCAGCAACTGCTGGCCGCCATTGCGCCCAACAGCCGCTTGATTTTGCTTGGTGATAAGGATCAATTGCCGTCGGTGGGGGCGGGGGCGGTCGTGCAATCCCTATTTCGCGCCACCCAATTAACCAGCAGTACCGCCGCCCAACTCAAGGCTATTTTGCCCGGGCATGACTTGGCCGTTGGCAGCAAAGGGTCGCTGTCGGAATGCGTCTTGGCCTTAACCCATAGCCATCGTTTTGATGCCAAAAGTGGCATAGGCGCGCTGGCGCGGGCAATCAACCAGACCCCTGAGAAGATCGAGGCCTGTTTTCACGACTTTCCTGAGCAGCTGTCGGTGTTGCCAGCATTAAAA
>JAGNPU010000089.1 GCA_017989485.1 Neisseriaceae bacterium | reverse complement strand
AACTTGGCCGCCAACGCCGCCAAATCAGCAATCCCGGCGAGGCCCACGGTGCTCATTTGCAGCCACACACAGCCTTCTCGCAAAGCAGGCGCGGCGGCATTCATCACCTCGGCCACGCCCTGAGCATCTTTGAGCATGGTCACCACGATGTCGGCCCCCATCACCGCCTGTAAAGGGTGATCACAGGCCTGAATGCCGGGATGGGCCAATGCCAATGCCTGCGCCTTGGCGCCGCTGCGGTTCCACACCCGCACTACAAACCCTTGCTGGTGTAAGTGGCGCGCCATCGGGGCCCCCATCACGCCGGTGCCCAATACGGCCACGGTGATTTTTTGTTCGGTACCCATCATGTCTTCCTTTCAACGATTAAAAAAAATCAAAACGGAACGATCGTTCCTAAATGGTTAAATAAAAACCCACCCACTCTGCGCCCAAGACACAAAATAGGTGGATCTGTCGTTACAACACGCTCAACGCCACATCAATCACATCCAACAAACACCCCCGCCGCTGCTCGCTTGGGCTGCCCTTGCCCAAAACCCGCAGCCCCTGCATGGTGTTGACAAAAAACCGTGCCAACGCCTGTGGGTCAGCGCCTGCGGCGACGGTGCCGGCTTGCTGCGCGCCGTCAATTAACTGCGCCAACGCCTGCTGTAACAAATCAAAATGATGGGCCACCATCGCGGCCACCTCGGCATCCTGCCCTGCCAGCTCCAGGCTGGCATTGGCCACCATACAGCCTCGCTGGCGCGGATCGTCCAGCTCGTCGGCCACAATCCCCAGCAGCAGCCGTCGAATCAGCTCGGGCGCCGTACCAGGCCCAGACAGCAAGGCCACATTGGCCGCAGTCACCGCCTGATAGCGCCGCAATGCCTGTCGATACAGTCCTTGCTTGTTCTCAAACGTATCGTATAGGCTGCTGCGCGAGCAGCCCGTGCCCTCAACCAAATCCTGCACCGACGTTGCGGCATACCCCCGCTGCCAAAAGACCGCCATGGCGGCATCGGCAACGTCATCAGGCTCAAATGTTTTTGTGCGCATGCCCATCCTTTTTAACTGGAACAATCATTCCAATTAGTATACGATGACGCTCATCGGCCGTCAAGCGTCAACGACGCCCTCTTGCCCACCCCCATAGGATGCCCCTACCATGCTGCTTGCCCTATTGTTTGACGTCCCCTTAGCCGCCTTAGTCGTCAAAATCCTGGCCACCGCCTTCGTCGTCATCTCGGTTTCATGGGCCGTCAGCGTCCTAGGCCCCACTATTGGGGGGACATTAGCGGGCTTGCCCATCGTCCTTGGGCCGGGGTTTTATTTCATGAGCCGACACGCCACGCCAGCATTTATGGCAGAAGCGGCCGCCTATGCCCTACTGTCTTTATGCGCCACCCAGCTGTTTTTACTCGCCTACCTCAGCAGCGCCCACAAGCGGCAACCCAGGACCGCCCTCTTTTTTGCCCTCACAGCATGGCTGGTGGCGGTGGGCTTGCTCCACCCCCTGCCGGCACGGCCGCTCATCGGCGCCTTGCTGTTTCTCTGCCTCACCGCCCTCTGCCTGCGTCTGGGTCGAGCGCGCCTGATGCCCATGCCCGCCATCAAGCGCACCCGCGCTTTACCCCTGCGCAGTCTGATGCTGCGAGGGCTGCTGGCCGGCCTTCTGGTCGCCGTCATCACGACCGCGACGCAATGGCTAGGCGCCACCGCCAGCGGCCTTCTGTTGGCCTTCCCGATCGGGTACACGGTGGTGGCGGTGACCCTACACCAAAAGCTGGGCGCCGCCAGCGCCGTCGCCACCCTGTATGCCGCCTTATTCGGCACCGCCAGCCTCGCAGGGTTTTGCACCGTCCTGTCGCTCAGCCTCCCCTATTACGCCCCCAGCAGCGCCTTGGCTATGGCCCTGGCCAGTTCGGGCGCCATCACCCTTGGCCTCATGCGCATCCGCACACACCAGGCCAAAGCACATGCTGCCGCCCGCGCCTAATCCCGCCGACCAAAACGCCAGGCACAAAAAAACCGCCTCGAATCGAGGCGGTTTTGATGAAACCTTAACGCAATGACGGTTACATTGCGCCTTGCTGAGCGGCCATGATTTCGTCAAACGTCATGGCTTTTTCAACGGCTTTGGCCTGGCCCAACACAAAGGCCACCACGTTGGCTTCAACCGCCAAAGAGCTAGGACCTTGCATGCGTTGCGCATCGGCTTTGTACCAGTCAATCACTTCGCTAGGGTCTTCGTAGCTTTCGGCGAATTCCGCAATCACGGCTTCAACCTGCTCTGGTTTTGGCTCAAGCTTGTTGTCTTCAACCAATTGCGCCAAGATCAGACCCAAAGACACGCGACGCTCGGCTTGAGCGGCAAACATTTCTACGGGGAAGTCTGGCAGGCTATTCGCGTCCATGCCTTGGTTGATGAAGTTTTCGCGCATTTCACCCATTAAACGCGTGGTTTCTTCAGCCACCAGTGCTTTAGGCACGGTGATTTCAGTCACGTCCAACAAGGCTTGCATCACGTTTTCTTTGGTTTTATCTTCGGTACGACGTTTCACTTCACGCGCCACGTTTTTCTCAACTTCAGCACGCATTTTGCTCACGTCACCGTCTTCAATGCCTAAGGCTTTAGCGAAGTCAGCGTCCACTTCTGGCAAAGCGGCTTCAGACACGTTTTGCATGGTCAAGGTGAACACGGCGGTTTTACCGGCCACGTCTTTGCCATGGTAGTCTTCAGGGAAGCTCACTTCAACGTCTTTGGATTCGCCTTGTTTCATGCCCACTAGGCCTGCTTCAAATTCTGGCAACATTTGGCCTTGACCCAAAACGAAGGGGAAGTTCTCAGAGCTGCCGCCTTCAAACGCTTCGCCGTCAATTTTGCCAACGAAGTCGATGATGATGCGGTCGGCGTCTTGCGCTGCACGCTCAACGTGGTTGTAACGGGTGCGCTGTTTGCGCAAGATTTCGATGGTTTGATCGATTTCGGCGTCGCCCACGTTGGCCACTACTTTTTCCACTTCTTTGGCGCTCAAGTCACCTACGGCCACTTCTGGGTACACTTCAAATACGGCGTCTACTTTGAATACTTTTTCGTCGTCTTGGGTTTCTTGTGCGTCAAAACGTGGGTAACCGGCCACGCGGATTTTTTGGCCCACGACCACGTCGTAGAAATCGCGCTGTAGTTTTTCATTCAACACTTCTTCACGTGCGCCTTGGCCGTACATAGACTCAACCATTTTCAAAGGCGCTTTACCTGGGCGAAAACCTTGTACTTTGGCCTTTTTCTGCATCTGTTTTAAACGGGCAGTCACTTGTTCGTTTACTTCATCCCAAGCCAAAGCCAATGTTACTTTGCGTTCTAAACCTTCTAAGTTTTCTACCTTAACATCCATGTTAAACCCTTATCTTTACGTGACAAAACGCCCGTCCTGCCGTGCTTTAATCGGACAAGCATTAAAATAACTGCGTTTATTAACCCCACATCCATAAGATGTAGACAAAAAAATAATTTTCAAGTGTATCATGGCCGCAGGCAAAATCACAATGATTTTCAGCGAATTGCGGCCCCTTCTTTACCCCAATTAAGGGCCCAAATCAAGGCGCTGCGCGCTTCATGACCCTGCTGATTTCATGCCAATGGCCATCTATGCGTTCGCTCAAAAACGCCACCACGCCCTCTGGCGCGCCCTCAACCAAGGCCGTAAATGGCTGGCTGTCGGCCCACAACACGCGTGCCGGGCTCAGCCTTTGCATATTGCGCAGCAGCACCCAACGGGCGCCCTGCAACGCCTCGGGCAAGGCCGACCAATCGTCTAAATACAATCCGGCCCAGCCGTAGCGATTCATCGGCGCAGGCGAAGCCAACAGCGTGCCCTCTGGGGTAAAGCCCACGCCGCGCACGATTGAGGCACGCTTAATCGGCATAGCCAAATCAAGCGCTGCCGCAATCGGCGCAAACGCCGCATCCTCAGACCAGGCCAACTGCTGTTGCAGCTTGCCGACTTTATGGGCCATTTTATCCTGCCGATTCAGGCCCATAAACCCATCCAAACCCTGATGCGGATTGCCATAATACTTACAGGTCAACTCCAGATGCCAGACTTCGCCGTCTAGGCGCACCAGAAAATCCACCGACCCCAGCGTCTGGGTGCGGCGCTGGGCGTCGTCATACAGCACCAGGTTGCGGCCCAGCAGCGCGCCATGTGGCGCATGTTGAAACCAAAACGCCAGCAGGCTTTCTGCATAAAAGCCCAGCCGATGACCGTAAGGTGCCTCTGCCGCCAAAAAGGCATGCAGCGGGGCGGGCTCGTCATTTAAGCCCAATAAAAACCGAAACCCTTCCTCGCCCAACAGGGTGCGATGGGGCAGCTCAACGCCACTGTGCCACAGCGCGGGCGCCGTCAACAGCGAGGCCAGGTCGCGTACGGCCGTATCGGTTAAGCGCCACCACAGCGCGTCTTGGGCATGGTTCATGAGTCGGTCTTCTTGCCAATCAGCTTAAAGAAGCCGCGCAAAATATCGATCTCTTCGCGTTCTACCGCGGCGCGGTCAAACAGGCGCTTCATCCGACGCATGAGGCGTTCGCCGTTGCGACGTTCAAAAAAGCCCAGCTGATCCATGGTGGCCCCCATGTGCTCAACCATGCCCTGCACCTGCTCGTGGGTGGCCAATTCCGTCTCCTGCTGTAAATAATCCATGCTTAAGTCTACTTGACTAAATAACTCATAACACACGACCTGAACGGCCTGAGACAGGTTTAATGAAAAGTAATCCGGATTGCCATTAATGGTGATCAATCGATTGCAGCTGTGCACTTCGTCTATCGACAGGCCAAAGGTTTCGTTGCCAAACACCAAGGCCACCTGCTGGCCCTGTTGCGCCAGGGCCAACACCTCCGGCATTTGTTCGCGCGGGGTTTTTAGCTCGGCGGTTAACTCCCGCTTGCGGCTGGTGAGGGCGCAGCTAATCGTCATCGGCGCCAGCGCATCGGCCAAGGTGGGCACAATTAAGGCCCGCTCTAAGACGTCACGGGCCCCCGAGGCCAAGACAAAGCTCTCTTCGGGCAGGCTAAACGCCTCTGGTGCCTCTGGATCATAGGCAATCGGCGTGGGCGTCATCGGCGTCGCCATGACGTTGGGGGCCACCAGAATCAGCTTGCTCAAGCCCATGGTTTTCATGGCGCGCGCAGCGGCACCAATATTGGCCGGATGACTGGTGCGGCTGAGGACAATGTGGACGTTTTCTAAAAATAATGGGCACTGTGGTTTATTCATGGTTTCAGTTTGGGTTAAATATGCGTATAATTTGCGGATTCGATCTTTAAACATTCAGTCAATACGTCTTCAACGGTGACGCACATTCCCCACACAAGCGGGGTGGCACACCATTATTTGGAACTTGGATTTACACATGAACCCCATGATTAATACGGCCATTAAGGCCGCCCGCCGCGCTGCGCACATGATGTTGCGCGCTTCCAACAACTTAACTTCGGTTAAATATGAAAACACAGCGTTTAATGACTTTGTGTCGCAGGTGAGCCAGGAATCAGAAAACATTTTGGTGTCTATCCTGAAAGAGGCTTACCCACATCACCGTATCAGCACGGAAGCATCTGGCGTTCAGGGTTCGGCTAAATCTGACTACGAATGGATACTTAATCCTTTGGATGGTACCACCAACTATTTACATGGTCATCCACAATACTCGATTTCTATGGCCTTAGCGCACAAAGGCCTCATCACCGAAGCCGTGGTATTTGCCCCAGAACACAATGCCTTATTCACCGCCTCTCGCGGCCAAGGCGCCTTGCTGAATGACCGTCGTATCCGCGTGCCTAACCGCATTGAACTCCACGAATGCCTGATCTCTACCGGCTTTCCCGTGGCAGACCAAAGCATGATGGACACCTACCTGGCCATTTTAAAAGACGTATTGACCAAAACCGCTGGTGGCCGTCGTGAAGGCGCCGCCTCTCTAGACCTATGCAATATGGCCGCTGGCCGTGTGGATGGGTTCTTTGAATACAATGTCAAACCCTGGGATCTTGCCGCAGGCAGCCTGCTCATCCAAGAAGCCGGCGGCATTGTGACCGACTTTAACGGCGACGACGGCTGGATGGAAAGCGGTGACATTGTGGCCGCCAACCCTAAAGTATTGGCGCAGCTGTTACAAATCATCAGCAAGCACCAACGCTAAGCCTCAATGGCCCAAAAAGCAGCTTCGACATCGAAGCTGCTTTTTTTATGGCCTAGCCCCGGCGCTGCCGTCGCAGCGCCCACACCAGCGGCAGCCCCGCCGCCGCCGACCACAGGTGTTTCAGCGTATGGCCCGACACCCAGCCCTGGGTCAGGGCGAACAGCTGATGGTCGCCCAGCTCGCACAGCTTGGCCACCCCATAACAGGCCATGACGGCCGCCAGGCTGATTCGATGCCGCGTCGACACCGCCGGCAGCATCGCCAGACCCATAATCAGCACCATCCCACCCCCTTGATATAGGCCCCACACCCACAGGCTGCCGCTGTACTGCCACAGCCATAGGCTGACCGGCCCGGCTATCAGCGCCGCATAGGCCACCACTTCACCGGCCCGATCGCTACAGCGATGGGTTAAGGCCACCCCCAACATCCCGGCAAAGGCCACACACATGCCCAAGCGATCCAGCCACAGCGTTTGGTCATTGGGCTCGAGGTGGTAAACAAACGAGCCCACACCGGTCAGCACCAGGCCGTAAAAAAACAGCTGCTGCTGTGCCCCCAACACCGGCCAACGCCGCAGCAAATCGCCCTGCCGCCCTAGCCAAATGCCCACTATTCCCACGCAGGTAATGGGCACATTAGACCAAACGTCGCCCCAGTGGCTCATGCCCAGCCAATGGCTTTGGTCGGCAAAGCCGTGATAGTCCGCGTATTGCGGAATGTGCGGGCCAACCATGGCCAACATCAGCCACAGCCCCGCCAAACCCAATAAATAGCGCTCTAAGCGCAGCAGCGGTGCCGGCCGCAGCGTCGCCCCAGCCTCTTTCACAGGCATCATCTGTTTCATTTGCGTCCCCTTTCATGAAGTACTCATCCATCATCATGACGCCCGACGCATAAAAAGTATTGTTTTATTTTACAAATACGGCACAATGCTACTTTTAGCCTAATTTAACGATACCCATGAGCACAACGGCCACCTTAATCACCGTATTGAAGCAGGAATTAAAGCAGGCGCGCATGACCTACGCCGATCTGGCCCAAGCCTTAGGCATGGCCGAGTCCAGCGT
>JAGNPU010000088.1 GCA_017989485.1 Neisseriaceae bacterium | reverse complement strand
GTTGGGGGCAGGCCGTATTCCATGGCGCGGATGTAGTCGGCGTCATAGTGCATGGCTTCGTCGTCGCCGGCGTCTTTTTGCGCCATTTGGGCTTGGAAGCGGGCGGCTTGGTCTTCTGGGTCGTTCAACTCAGAGTAGCCGTTGGCCAGTTCGCGGCCCACCATGAATAACTCAAAGCGTTCGGTGGCGCCCGGTAAGGTGTCAGAGGCGCGGGCCAATGGCGACACTTCAATGGGGTAGTCGATGATGAAGGTTGGGTGCCACAGCTGGCCTTCGGTGGTTTCGTCAAACAGCTCTAGCTGTAAGCTGCCCAAGCCTGGGCTAGGGGGCAGTTTGCCGCCCAGACGTTTGATTTCATTTTTCACCCAAGCGTCGTCGTTTAGCTGTTCTAAGGTGTACTGTGGGTTGTATTTTTGGATGGCTTGGACGATGGTCAAACGGTCAAAGGGCTTGGCCAAATTGACTTCTTTGTCGCCATACATCACCACGTCGCTGCCGCATACGGCATGCGCTGCGGCACGAATCACGTCTTCTGTCATTTGCATCATGCGCTGATAGGTGCTGAACGCCTCGTAAAACTCCATCATGGTGAATTCGGGGTTGTGGCGGGTGCTCATGCCTTCGTTGCGGAAGCTGCGGTTGATTTCAAACACGCGTTCTAGGCCGCCGATGACCAGACGTTTCAGGTACAGCTCAGGGGCAATGCGCAGGTATAAAGGCATGTCCAAGGCATTGTGATGGGTCACAAATGGCTTGGCGGTGGCGCCACCAGGAATGGTGTGCATCATCGGGGTTTCAACCTCTAGGTATTGTTCGGCCACCATGAAGTTGCGCACGGTTTGGATGATTTTACTGCGCTTCATGAAGGTGTCGCGGGTGTCGGCGCTCATGATCAGGTCGACGTAGCGCTGGCGGTATTTTTGTTCTTGGTCGGCCAGGCCGTGGTGTTTGTCCGGCAGCGGGCGCAGCGACTTGGTCAACAGACGCAGTTCGCTGACGCGCACAGAAAGCTCACCCTTATTGGTTTTGAACAGCTCACCGGTGGCGCCCACAATGTCGCCTAGGTCCCAATGTTTGAAATCGGCGTGTACCGCTTCGCCCACGCCTTGGTCGTTGATGTACAGCTGAATTTGACCGCTGACGTCTTGGATGGTGGCAAAACTGGCTTTGCCCATGCCGCGTTGTAACATCATGCGGCCGGCCACGGCCACGTGGACGTGTTGTTCGGCTAGGGCTTCTTTGTCTAAGTCACCGTACTTGGCTTGGGCATCGCCCGCAAAGGTGTCGCGCTGAAAGTCATTTGGGAATGCGCCGCGCTCTTTGCGAATATTGGTGAGCTTTTCACGGCGTAAGGCCATGATTTGGTTTTCATCTAATAGGGGTTGTTGCGTGCCTTCGCTCATCTTGGTTCCTGATCCTAATGTCGAAGATTGCGTGCGCTGCTTGAACGGTGTGCCGAACGAGTCAGGACAGATTGTGGCAATCTTGCGGGAAAAAAGAATCTATTCTAGAGCAGATTGCAAACATTTTCATCTTTTCGCTTTAAATTTTCTGGTTTGCTTGCGTTGAGGGGGCCAATTTGCGGTTTTGCGGGCCGGCGGCGGCCATCAAAAAACCGCCCAAGGCATTCTCATACCTTGGGCGGTTTTGATTCTAAAGGCTTATTTTTTCAGTTTGGCAAAGGCGGCGGCCAGCGCCGTATCCGGTGCGTCGGCCTGCTGACGTGGGGCGCTCTGGCGTCGCGAGGTGGGCGCGCTGGCGCCGGCATCCCGCTTTTTGGGCTCGTCGTTGAGGCGCATGGTTAAGGCGATGCGCTTGCGCGGCACGTCTACCTCTAAGACCTTGACCTTCACCACGTCCCCGGCCTTCACCACTTCGCGTGGGTCGGCGACGTAGCGGTCGGTCAGCATGGAAATGTGCACTAAGCCATCTTGGTGAACGCCGATGTCGACGAAGGCACCAAAGTTGGCCACGTTGCTGATCACGCCTTCGAGCACCATGCCCGGGGTCAGGTCTTTAATGTCCTCGATGCCGTCGGAAAAGGCCGCGGTTTTGAATTCGCCGCGCGGGTCACGCCCCGGTTTTTCCAACTCTTTCAGGATGTCCATAATGGTGGGCAGGCCAAACTGCTCGTCGGTGTAGTCGGTGGGGCGAATGCGCTTAATCGCCGCGCCGTTGCCCATGGCCTCTTGCACCTTGAGGTCTTGGTCGGCCAGCATTTTGGCCACCAGCGGATAGGCTTCGGGATGGACGCTGGAGGCATCTAGCGGTTCGCTGGACTGGGCCAAACGCAAAAACCCGGCCGCCTGTTCAAAGGTTTTCGCGCCCAGACGAGGCACCTTCAACAGCTGTTTTCGGTTTTTAAAGGCGCCGTGCTCGTCACGAAAGGCCACAATGTTTTGCGCCAGGGTGGCGTTGAGGCCAGAAATCTTGGTCAATAGCGACACCGAGGCCATGTTCAGGTCGACGCCGACGGCGTTCACGCAGTCTTCCACGACGGCGTCTAGGCTTTTGGCCAGCTGGCCCTGATTGACGTCGTGTTGATATTGGCCCACGCCTATGGATTTGGGGTCAATTTTCACCAGCTCGGCCAGCGGGTCTTGCAGGCGGCGGGCAATCGACACCGCACCGCGGATGGAAACGTCCAGATTAGGAAACTCTTTGGCCGCCAGCTCCGACGCCGAATACACCGATGCGCCGGCTTCGCTGACCACAATTTTGTGCAGTTGGGCGTTGGGCAAGCCCTTCATCAGGTCGGCGGCCAGTCGGTCGGTCTCGCGGCTGGCGGTGCCGTTGCCAATGGCGATGAGGGTGATGTGGTGCTTGGCCACCAGCTTGGCCAAGGTGGCCAGGCTGCCCTGCCAGTCATTGCGCGGTTGGTGCGGATAGATGGTGTCAAAATCCAACAGCTTGCCGGTTTGGTCGACCACGGCCACCTTCACGCCGGTGCGGATGCCCGGGTCTAGGCCCAGGGTGACGTGGTTGCCAGCGGGGGCGGCGAGCAGTAAGTCATGTAGGTTTTTGGCGAACACGTTAATCGCTTCGGTGTCGGCCTGCTCCTTCACCCGGTTAAAGGCTTCCAATTCTAAGGACAGGAAAATCTTGGCGCGCCAGGTCAGGCGGACGGTGTCGAGCAGCCACTTATCGGCGGGGCGATTTTGGGCGGCGATGTTGAAATGAGCGGCAATGCGTTCTTCGAATTCGCTGGCTTGGGTAATGGGGGTGTCTTCCGGCTGGTACGCCAGACCGGCGTGCAGCACGCCTTCGTTGCGGCCCCGCATGATGGCCAAGGCGCGGTGCGACGGAATGCTTTTGATCGGCTCTTCATGGCTGAAATAGTCGGCAAACTTGGCGCCAGCGGCCTCTTGGCCGGGCACGACTTTGGCGTGGACGGCACCAATTTGCCATAGGCGCTCACGCAAGACGCCAATCAGGGTGGCGTCCTCGGCAAAGGTTTCCATCAAAATGGCGCGGGCGCCGTCTAAGACGGCCTTGGCGTCGGCGTAATTGAGTTCGGGATTCAAGTAGGCGGCGGCTTCGGTTTCTGGGTCTAGGGCGGGGTTGGCCAATAAGGCCTGAGCCAACGGCTCAATCCCGGCCTCACGCGCCATTTGTGCCTTGGTGCGGCGCTTGGGCTTGTAGGGTAGGTATAAATCCTCTAGGCGGGTTTTGTTGTCGGCGGCCAGAATGTCGTGTCGTAGGGCATCGGTCATTTTGTCCTGCTCGGTAATGCTTTTGATGATGGCGGTGCGACGGTCTTCTAATTCGCGCAGGTACACCAGACGTTCGTCTAGGGTACGTAATTGGGTGTCGTCTAAGCCACCGGTGACTTCTTTACGGTATCGGGCGATGAAGGGCACGGTGGCGCCTTCGTCCAGTAAGGTCACGGCAGCGTTAATTTGGGCGGTTTTGACCGCCAGTTCTTGGGCCAATCGTTCAATAATGGTCATATGGGCTCGAAGGATAAATGAAAGACGAAAGACAGAGGATAACGTTATTTGGGTAACGTTGACAAATGAGGGCGAAAAAAAACAGCGACCGGTGGGGTCGCTGCGGGAGCCTAACGGCGGTAATAGGGGTAGGGGCCTCGATGGAACATGCGGTGGCTGTCGTACATGAAGTCACGATGACGCTCGCGTGCTTCGGCGTCGGCCAGGGCCTGCTGCTGGCGATAGGTTTGCAAGGCCAGCTTGTAGCAGGCTTGGAACACCGGATTGTCGACCCGTTCTTGGTATTGGGCGTCGAAGGCCTTTTGGTCGGCGGGTGAGCCAAAGGTTTTGACCTCGGGCTGACGCTGCATTAAGTCGGCGGCAATGGGGTCACACTGGCGGGCCAGTGACACTTGCAGCTGGCGCAGCGACTCGGCGTAGCGAGCCTGACGTTCGGCCTGCTGGGCCGGTGACAGGGCCAAGCAACCGCTGAGGGTCAGGCCTAGGGTCAGGACGGCAATGGTTTTTAAAAACATGCTAAACCCCCTTTCGTGGACGTGAACATAAGCACAGTGTACGCCAAGATTAATCTGCTTTGGCAAACATGCGTACGCTGAGGTGACGCACGGCCGCCAGCTGTGGCTCGACCTGTTCGATGTCGGTTCTGAACTGGGCCAGCTCGCGCTTGCTCAAGTTACGAGTAGGCAGGGCAATGCCGGAAGGGTCAACGGATTGGCCATTGATTCGGGCTTCATAATGCAGGTGGGGGCCGGTGGAACGGCCGGTGGTGCCGACAAAGCCAATCACGGTGCCGGCCTGGATGGTTTGGCCTAAAGCCACTTTGCCAAAGCCATTCATGTGGGCGTAGAGGGTTTCAACGCCGCCCGGGTGGGTGATGACGATGGTGTTGCCATAGCCGCCTTGAACGCCTTTAAAAGTGACTTTGCCGGTGGCCGTGGCCTTGATTTCGGTGCCGGTGGGGGCCGCATAGTCGATGCCGTTGTGTTTTTTAACGGTCTTCAATATCGGGTGGTTGCGAATCCCGAACGGCGAGCTGACGCGCGCTTTGTCCACGGGCAAGACGGCAAAGCCTTTGCGTAGGGTTTGGCCATTTTTGCTGTAGTAGGCGCCGGTGTTGTCGCCGTGGTCAAAGTGGTAGGCGCTGTACAGCTGATTGTTCTTGGTGATTTCAACCGCCAAAATATTGCCATAGGCCACGGCCAAGCCGCGGTGGTATAGGGTTTCATACACGAGGTTGATTCTGTCGCCGCGGCGCAGGCTGACCAAGGCAAACTGGTCGCCAAATACCTCGTTAAGGGCGGCGCTGATGTCGCTGGGCACGCCCGAGGCCAATAGGTCGCGGCTGGCCGAGCGGGTAATGGTGATGCTGCGCACGGTGGGGACCGGCTGGGCATTGATGGCGTCGGAGCTGGTGCGCCATTCGCCGTTTTCCTTCTCGATGGCGACGAGGGTTTTTTCACCGTTGTCATCGTCGAGCAGCAGTTGGATGGCCAACAGCTCGCCCGTGCCGCCAAACTGCACGCTCACGCTCTTGCCTTCAGACAGGGTCAGCAAGTCGCTGCTCAAGTCGCTGTTGCGGATGAAGGACTGCACCTCTTCTTTTGATGCCCCCAGGCGCGACAGCAGGCCGCGCAGGGTATCACCTGACTGGATGAGCTCTTCTTGCCAGTAGGTGTTTTCGGCGTCTAAAACCGGCAGCGGCAAATCAGGCAGGGCCAAGTGGTCGATGACTTTGTGCATGGGCGGCAACACCACTTCTTGGGTGCTCACGCCGATGGCTGAGGCGGTGACGATGCCAAAAAAAGGCAGGGCGATGGCCAAGGCGATGCGTTTGGTTTTGCTGTTGAGCTGGGTGAGGCGATTTATTTTAAGCATGTATTTTTAGTGGATGATTAATATATTTAATGGATAGTCAGGCCGCTATTTTAGCAATAGGTTCCCCTTAAAGCGACAAAAAACGTTATTTTTCATCGTTTAAGGCATTGACATGTCGGCACAAATTATTTTTTTGGCGGCTAAAGTGCGAGTATGGCAGGGCTGAGCGGGTTAAGCCAAACAGATGTGGGCAGGTGACAAAATAACAACGTTTATTGAAGAAAATAGCGGCCCATCGCCAAAACGGCGGGCAAGACGCTTCGCAGCGCGGTGGCCGAATGGTGTAAAATGGCGTTTTGGGTTTTGACCTAGGCTAAAGGGAAATCATGCACTTAACACTATTGTTGCCCGGGCTGTGCTGGGGGCAGGACGATGCGCCGCAGGCACTGTTGGGCGAGGTTTCGTTGCCGGCGCTGTCACACCTGTGGCGTTTTGGCCAACATCAGGCCGAAGCCCTCAGCCTGAGTCAGCTCTACCAGCGTTACTTGCCCCTGCACAATTGGCAGAGCCACCACGAAGTCGCCGAACCGACGCGCAGCCATTATTGGCTCAGTCCCGTTCACCTGAGGGTGAATCGTGATTACATCACCCTGGCCGATGGTGCCGTGCATGGGATTAACTCGGACGAAGCCGCCCAGCTGTGTGAGGGCCTAAACGATTTTTTGGCCGCAGAAGACTGGCGGCTTAGCCCGGTGGCACCCGATTTGTGGCACCTCAGCACGCCTCAGGCATTAAACGTGAGCCTGGTGGATTTGGCCGACGTGGTGGGCCAGGACATAGACGGCCATCAGCCACAGGGTCCCGAAGTCATGGCCTTGCAGCGCATTCAAACCGAAATCCAAATGTGGTTATACCAACACCCGCTGAACGCCGCGCGTGAAGCCGCCGGCCGCCTCAGCATCAACGGCGTGTGGCCGTGGTCTATGGGGCAGGTGGCGGTGCCGGCTGCGGGCGACGTGGCCTATTTTGTGCCGCCGCCACAGCAGTGGCAGCTGGTTGGGGCGGCCCATGATGCGCCCTATGATTTCGCCGGCTGGCAGGCACAGCTGGCCGAAGCAGACGTGTCGGCCAGCCGTGCCTGCCTCTTGCAAGAAGACCTGCTGGGCGCCATGCAATACGATGACGCTTGGGGCTATCAGCAAGGCTTGGTCGACGTCGAGGCGCGCTTTATCGGGCCCGCCATTGCCGCATTAAAGGCAGGCGTGCTCAGTCAGCTGACGGTGGTGGCGCACGGGCGTCACGGCGGTCAGGTCACCTTGAGCGGCAAAGCCCATTGGGCATTTTGGCGCAAACAACAGTTATTTACAGGCAGAGTGCTTTGAAAACAGAAATTGCCATCAGAACCGTGGATGAGGGCGTGTACCAACAGCTCACCCATGCCGGCATCACCCCTTTGTTGGCGCGTTTGTGCGCCGCCCGCGCGGTGCAGGACGTGGCCGA
>JAGNPU010000087.1 GCA_017989485.1 Neisseriaceae bacterium | reverse complement strand
ATGCAGACCAACAGCCCGTCATGCTCAACAATGCCCCCACCGTTGCTGGCGATTGATTGATCCCCGCCCCCCCTAATTGTTAACCTATGTAAAGAAATGCGCACAGCCTCATCCTTATTTTGATATAATTATTTACTATTCATTAAATTATATTACGTCAATGAAACTATTCATCATCAACCTTGAAGAGCAAACGCATAAACGCCAACTCGTACAGGCACAGTTAACGCGGCTGGGATTAGACGCTGAATTCATACCTGCCGTAAATGGCAAAGCCTTGCCGCTCAATCAACTCAAAACCCTAGCCGCTGACTATGACAACAGCGGGCTCACAGCGGGTGAAATTGGCTGTGCCCTAAGCCACATCGCCATTTATCAAAAAATGATTGATGAGGGCATTGATCAAGCGTTGATTCTCGAAGATGACGTGATCTTATCTGGTGATTTACTCGCCGTGCTAAGGGCCATGGATGAACGCAACCCTACAGGCCCCATGGCCTATCTGCTCACACCGCCCACGCATTACAATGCAGCAGCCCCAACGATGATTTGGGCAGGCTATAAGGCTTATGACTTCATTGGCGCATGGGGGACATATGGCTACATCATTAACCAGGCGGCCGCAAAAAACCTATTAGACACCCTGACGCCCGTGTTTTTAGAAGCCGATAACTGGGCATATTTCCAAGATGCAGGCCTGTTAAAAGTAAAGTGCATACAACCGGCCTTAGTCCACAACAATGATGTGAGCGGGGCAAACTCAAGCATTGCCTCAGACAGATTACCGGCCCAAAATAAACGTAAGCAGTATTATCAAAATGTGATCAAAAAAAACAGGCCGTTTAATGTTCGCTTGAAAAAAGCGTTATGGAATATATTCAAAAAACCTTTTATTAAGATAGTCAAGCCTTCCAACCAACCGCTGTAAAGACGCCGCCATTAGACCAAGGCTCGTTCAAAGAACGGTCAGCCACGCACCTAAGGGTGACAAAATCACCGGCACAACCGGTCAACGCCCATGGGTTCAAACATTACCCATAAAAAAAGCGGTCTGCTGAATTCAACAGGCCGCTTTTGCGATTTAAAACGATGTGTATTGTGGGTGACGCTTATTATATTTATGAATAGGGCTACTCGAACCAGCAATCACTCATGGCCATGACCATGAAGATGCCCAGCACCAGTACGCCCATCACGACCAAAGCAGGTATACCCACCCAAACCATGAACGGTGACATGTTAAATTCCTATTAATAACTAAAATATAACCTTATTATTAAAAAACCAGCCCCATAGCTTACCATCAAAGCTTAATGATAATCAATCACATTTAAAGCCCACACACCTGCTGATCCGCTCCTGCCTAGCCAATCAAACACTTTAGCAACATGCCTGTAGCCAGGCTCAGACACATCAAAAAACCATCCCGCCCCTAGCTGACAGGCACGCTCAAGTGGCCACGGCAAAATTAAACGCAACAATCCCCCGTTTCCCCCCACACCCAACCAAAAAAATGCTAAAGTTTATGCCTACTTTTTTATGCTGCGTCGTGGCCACCACGGCGCCTGCCTATAGGACGCCCAAAATGCTGTTAATGATCGACAACTTCGATAGCTTTACCTACAACATCGTGCAATACCTGGCCCAGCTTGGCCAAGATGTGTTGGTCAAACGCCACGATGAAATCAGCGTGACTGAAATCGAGGCGCTGAATCCCGAATACCTGGTCATCGGGCCAGGCCCTTGCTCGCCTAAAGAAGCCGGCATTTCCGTGGCCGCCATCCAACAGCTGGCCGGCAAAATGCCGATTATGGGCATTTGCCTAGGCCATCAGGCCATAGGCCACGCCTTTGGCGGCGACGTTGTGTCGGCCAAAACGCTGATGCACGGCAAGGTCTCACCCGTACACCACCACAGCCTGGGCATGTTCCAAGGCTTGCCCAACCCCGTCAGCTGTACCCGCTACCACAGCCTCGCCATCGACCCGGCCACCCTGCCCGACTGCCTGAGCGTCACCGCGTGGACAGAAGACGGCGAAATCATGGGCGTACGCCACAAAGACTACGCCATTGAAGGGGTACAGTTTCACCCCGAAGCCCTGTTGACCGAACACGGCCACGACATGTTACAGAATTTTCTAACCGAGCATCAGCGTCAGCCAGCCTAGGCCCTGACGCCGTCCCCCCAGACCAAAGAGAGCCTCATGATCACCACCCAAGAAGCACTGAATCGCTTAATTGACAACAACGAGTTATTTTTTGATGAAATGGTGCATTTAATGCGCCTGATTTTAAACGGTGAAGTGTCGCCGGAAATCACCGCCGCCCTATTGATCGGCCTGCGCATTAAGGTTGAAAGCGTGTCTGAAGTGGCCGCTGCGGCCACGGTGATCCGCGAATTCGCCACCCACGTGCCGGTACAGGACAAAACCAATTTGCTCGACATCGTCGGCACCGGCGGCGACAACGCCCACACGTTTAACATTTCCACCTGCACCATGTTTGTGGCCGCCGCGGCGGGCGCCAAGGTGGCCAAGCACGGCAACCGCGCCGTGTCGTCATCGAGCGGCAGCGCCGATGCCTTAGAAAGCATGGGCATTAACCTCAAGCTGAGCCCAGAACAGGTTGGCCAGTGCATCGACCAGCTGGGCCTAGGCTTTATGTATGCGCCGAATCACCATCAGGCCATGCGCCATGTGGCGCCGGTGCGTAAAGCGCTGGGCGTGCGCACCATCTTCAACATTTTGGGCCCCCTGCTCAATCCGGCGCAGGCCCCTAACCAATTGATGGGCGTGTTTCACCCCGACCTGGTCGGCATTCAGTCGCGCGTGGTGCAACAGCTAGGCGCCAAACACGTGATGGTGGTAAACGGCTGTGACGGTCTGGACGAAATCACCCTGCTGGGCCCGACCAAAGTGGCCGAGCTTAAAGAAGGCTGGATTAAAGAGTATACTATTCACCCTAACGAGTTTGGCATCGACTTAATCGACACCCACAAGCCGCTACAGGCCCACTCAACCGCCGAATCCTTACAAAAAATAGACAGCGTGTTGGCCGGTGAACCTGGCCCCTGCCGCGACATTGTTTTACTCAATGCCGCCGCTGCGCTGTATTGCGCCAACGTGGCCACCGACATGCACGAAGGCCTTGAGCGCGCCAAAGTCGCCATCGACAGCGGCGAAGCCAAACGCAAACAGCAAAGCCTGATCAGCCACACCCAGCAGTTAACCACTGCTGATTAATATAGAAAGCATGACCGCATGAGCCTATTGGCCCCAGATATTTTTAAAGCCTACGACATCCGTGGGATTGTGGACGACACCCTCACCTTGACCAGCGCCTATTTGATTGGCCGTGCCATAGGCGCCAGCGCCTATGAACAGGGCGTGACCGACATCGCCGTTGGCCGAGATGGCCGCTTATCTGGTCCGACGCTGTTGGCCGAGCTGGCCCGTGGCCTGCAAGACAGCGGCCTCAACGTCTTAAGCGTGGGCATGGTGGCCACGCCGATGTTGTATTTCGCCGCCCACACCCTCACCCAGGCCTCTGGCGTGATGGTCACCGGCAGCCATAACCCGCCCAACTACAACGGCTTTAAAATGATGATTGCCGGCGACACCCTGTCGGGTGACGCCATTCAGGCCTTACGGGCGCGCATCGAAGCCGATGACCTGCCGCAGCACCCTGCCGGGACGTTTACCGAAACCGACGTGGCCCAAGCCTATCAAGACCACATTGTGGGCCACATCAAGCCCAAGCGCGGCCTCAAAATTGCGATTGATGCCGGCAATGGCGTCGCCGGTGCTTTTGCCGGGGATTTATACCGTGCCCTAGGCTGCGAGGTCACTGAATTATTTTGTGACGTGGATGGCCACTTCCCCAACCACCATCCTGATCCGGCCAAGCCGGAAAACCTGCAGGACTTAATCCACACCCTGCGTACCACCGACTGCGAGATTGGCTTGGCCTTTGACGGCGACGGCGACCGCCTCGGCGTGGTGACCAAGGAAGGCAACATTATTTGGCCTGACCGCCAGCTGATGCTGTTTGCCCAAGACGTGCTGTTGCGCAACCCAAACGCCCAGGTGATTTACGACGTCAAGTCGACGCGCCTATTAAACCCTTGGATTAAACACCACGGCGGCCGACCGATTATGGCCCGGACCGGCCACAGCTTCATCAAGGCCGAAATGAAGGCCACCGGCGCCCTCATTGCCGGCGAGATGAGCGGCCACATTTTTTTTAAAGAACGTTGGTTTGGCTTTGACGATGGCATGTATGCCGGCGCCCGCCTGATTGAGATTCTGTCGGTGTCTGGCAACCCCAACCAGGTGTTAAACCTACTGCCCAATGCCATTTCCACGCCAGAATTGAATTTAAACATGGCCAAAGAAGGCGACAACCATGCCTTAATCGCCCTATTGCAAACAACGGCCCAGTTTCCGAATGCCGACGAGGTCATTACCATTGATGGCTTAAGGGTCGAATACCAAGACGGCTTTGGCCTGATGCGGGCGTCCAATACCACGCCGGTCATTGTGTTCCGCTTTGAGGCCGAAACAGAACATGGTTTAAAACGAATTCAATCAGAGTTTAAACAAGTGTTGCAACAGCACACCGGCGCTGCCCTGCCTTTCTAACGCCACGGCCCAAAAAAGGCTGCCCTCAGGCAGCCTTTTCTTTATTGAACGTCATGAACCCAAAACACACCCTCATCCTCGACCTGTTCGCCAATTTCTTGGCCCCATGGCTGCTGTTTACCTGGCTAGAACCCAGCCTCGGCGCTTTTCAAGCCCTGCTGGCTTCGGCCGCACCGCCCATACTCTGGAGCCTGATTGAGCTGATCCGACATCGGCGCCTAGACGCCATTTCCATATTGGTCATCGGCGGCATCGCCCTGTCTTTATTGGCCATGGGCTTTGGCGCCGACGAGCGGGTTTTGCTCATGCGCGAATCGTGGATAACCGGCGGAATGGGGTTGATGCTGTTGGGCTCGGTGCTGATCAGGCGGCCGCTATTGCCGCTCTTGGTCGGCTCGCTCATGCGCCGCCAGGCTTTGAGTAGGGACAAGCAGCAGGCGCTGACCCACCCCTTGTTTTTGGCCAGCCTGACCACCAGCACCTGGGTGTGGGGCTTGGGCCTGCTGTTGGAAGCCTGTACCCGGCTGTGGATGGCCATCAGATTGCCCATTGCGGCCAATCTGCTCTACGGCCCCATCGTCAGCTACGGCATGATGTTCTTGCTGCTACTGTGGCTCATCGGCCACCACAGGCAGCGGCTAAAACACCAGCGCTATTGATGTGGGGCAACGACTTTATGGTTCACCGCAAACACGGCGGCTTGCACCCGACTGCTTAAGGACAGCTTACGCAAGATGCTTTGCACGTGTACTTTAATCGTCGATTCGGCCAAATCAAGCTTGCGCGCAATTTCCTTATTGCTGGCGCCGATGGCCAAATAAGACAGGGTTTCTGCCTCACGTGGCGTCAACGACTGCAGTGCTTGCGCCTCTGCCGACAGCGGCGCCTGCTTGGGGTGTAACAAACACTGCACCAGCTTGGCCGTCATTTCAGGCGAAAACACGGTGTCGCCTTCGACCGCCTTACGAATGCTGTCGAGTAGGAATTCGGCGTTGATGTTTTTGAGTAAAAAGCCTTTGGCACCGAGGCGCATGCATTCGGTTAAGTCGGTGGCGTCTTCTGACACCGTCAGCATCAACACCACCTGCTCGGGGTCGGCACTGAGGATTTGGGTCAGGGCTTCTTGCCCGTTCATCACCGGCATGTCTAGGTCTAGCAGCACGATGTCCGGCTGTAGCGACTTGGTGAGCTTCACCCCTTCAAGCCCATCGGCGGCCTCGCCCACGATGACAAAATCGGCCTGCCGCTGCAGCAAGGCTTTGATGCCACTTCGAAACAGGGTGTGGTCGTCTATGAGTAATATCTTAATTTGCTCGGTCATAATGCCTTTCGTGCTGTCTCAGGAAGCCTGAGGGTCAGCGTGGTGCCGTCCTGCGGCACAGAGTGTATCGTGAGCGTGGCCTGTATGCGCGCCGCCCGTTCGTGCATGATCGCCATGCCGACGTGGGCCAAGGTTTTGTCGGCCAATTCGGCCTCATTAAAGCCCTGACCGTCGTCGCTGAGCGTCATCACAAAGTCGGCGTCGTTGTGCATGCGCACAATCACCTTCTGCGCCTGGGCGTGCTTGCGGATGTTCGACAGGCCTTCTTGTAATATAAAGATGACCTGAATTTGTGCTTTTGGGTCTAGCGCCATGCCTTGGCCGCTGGCCTGCCAGTCAACGCTTATGCCCACCTGCATTTCAAAACGCTTAATGACTTCGGCCACGGCCTCGGTAAATTCAGCGTTCTTAATGGGCATTCTAAAGTTTAACAGCAATTCACGCACGTTTTCATAACATTCTTGCACGCCATCGCGAATAAAATCAAGATTCTCCTGCGCCTCGTCGGCCTTGCCGTCGGCCCAGGCCTGATCCAACATCTGCACCTGTAAATTCAAGAAGGTCAGGGTTTGGGCGATGCTGTCGTGCAGGCCCTGCGCCATCATATTGCGTTCTTCTAATACCGCCAGCTGCCGCAGCTGGGCCACCAGGCGCATGCTGCCTATGGCCACCCCCAGCTGATTGCCTAAGGTGTGCAATAAATGATTTTCCGACTCGGTCAAATCGTGCGGTTCATAAAAATGTATGTTAAACAGGCCGATTTTTTGGTTGCCGTAGCGGATGGGAAACGCCACCATTTGGCCAAACGCCTCGTTGCGACAAGGGCTGTCTCTATGGTTGGCAATGTTTTGGGCCTCATTGTGTTCAAAAATCCGCACCATGCTGTCGACGCTGTCCTGTTGGGCAAACTCGCCGCAATGGCAGGCGTCAAAGCGGGTACACACCTCGGCCATCAACATCTGTTCAGGCAGGTCTACCGCCGCCACCCAGTCCATTTTTTGCCGCTGTTCGTCGATGAGCTTGACGCTGCCCGCCGATGCGCCCACCACGGCAATCACCCGCGCCAAAAAGCCTTCGCACATCTCGGCCAGCGGATGGTCTTGATGAATATACGTCGTGGTGTCATACAAGACTTTGAGCTCATGGTTACGCTCTTCTAAGTCGGCGGTTTTGGCACGTACCTTCTCGGCCAGATTGCTGTAAGCATCCTCCAGCTTGGCCGCCATTTGGTTAAAGCCAATGCTGATGAGGCCAAACTCATCATTACGGTCTAGGGCCACCCTATGCCTAAAGTCACCTTCGGCCACCTGCGTCATGCC
>JAGNPU010000086.1 GCA_017989485.1 Neisseriaceae bacterium | reverse complement strand
CCATGTTTGCCCATGCCGGCGCCGATTTCCAAGCACAGAGGCGCATCATCTAGGGTGACGGGGCCGGTAAAGCCACGCGGGGGATTTAAATATTGGGGTTGAAAGATACGGCTCATGCCCATCCTTTTCTGAGTGTATTGATTCGGCCGATTGAAGGCACAAAAAAACCCTGTCGTCACCGACAGGGTTTAAGGCATGAAGCTTAAGACGCCATTTTTTTGGCGAGGTAGCCTTCGTAATCACCTAAGTAGTGATCGAAACCGCCCTTGCCGTCTAATTCAATGATTTGCGTGGCCAATGAGCTCACAAACTGGCGGTCATGCGACACAAAAATCAGGGTGCCCGTGTATTTTTCCAAGGCCATGTTCAAAGACTCAATGCTTTCCATGTCCATGTGGTTGGTTGGCTCGTCCATCACCATGATGTTGGGGCGCTGCAAAATCAGCTTGCCGTACAGCATGCGGCCTTTTTCGCCCCCAGACAACACGCGCACGTTTTTGCCCACGTCGTTGCTGCCAAACAGCAAGCGCCCTAAGGTGCCACGAATCGCCTGCTCGTCATCGCCTTCTTGACCCCACTCACGCATCCACTCGGTCAGGTTGTCATCACAGTCAAAGTCTTGCTCATGGTCCTGTGGATAATAGCCCAGCTGGGCTTTTTCCGCCCACTTCACCGTGCCGGTATCGGCCGTGACGCCTGCGCCGTAAGCGGTGTCAAATGCACCCGCCAACAGCTTTAACAGCGTGGTTTTGCCGGCGCCGTTAGGGCCAATAATGGCCAAACGCTCACCCGCTTCCAAAATAAAATTCAGCTTTTCAAACAGCTTGGCGTCAAAGCTTTTGCTTAAATTGGCCACTTCCACCGCATGACGGTGCAGCTTGAATTTTTCATTCGGCTCAAAGCGCAAGAACGGATTTTGTCGGCTAGACGGCTTCACCACCACCATTTCAGACTTCAGCTTGTCGGCCTGCTTCAAGCGTGAAGTGGCCTGACGGGCCTTAGATTTGTTGGCGCTAAAGCGCGCCACAAACTCTTGCAGCTCCTGCATTTTGTCTTTGGCTTTGGCGTTGTCGCTCAGCTGACGCTCACGCGCCTGCATGCTGGCAATCATGTAGTCATCGTAGTTGCCCGGATAAATACGGATTTCACCATAGTCGACGTCGGCCATATGGGTACACACTTCGTTCAAGAAGTGACGGTCATGGGAAATAATCACCATGGTCGACTCATATTGGTTTAACACGTCTTCCAACCAGCGAATGGAGTTAATGTCCAAGTTATTGGTCGGCTCGTCCAGCAGCAGCACGTCTGGCTTAGAGAACAAGGCCTGGGTCAGCAACACCCGCAGTTTAAAACCGGGGGCCACTTCGCTCATGGGGCTATTGTGCAAGGCCAGGTCGATGCCGGCGCCGAGCAACAGCTCGCCTGCACGGGCTTCGGCCGTGTAGCCATCGTATTCCGCAAACTTGGCTTCCAGATCGGCCGCCCGCATATAGTCGTCTTCGGTGGCCTCTAAGTCGGCGTAAATCGCATCACGCTCGCTCATGGCGGCCCACATTTCCGTGTGGCCCATCATCACCACGTCCAAGACGCGGATGTCTTCATAGGCGAACTGATCCTGGCGCAGCTTACCTAAGCGCATGCCGTTTTCAATCGCCACTTCGCCGCTGGTCGGCTCTAAGTCGCCGCCTAAAATTTTCATAAATGTTGATTTACCCGAGCCGTTGGCACCGATCAAGCCGTAACGATGACCGCCACCGAACTTAACCGAAACATTTTCAAATAACGGCTTGGCGCCAAATTGCATCGTGATATTACTGGTACTGATCACACCGAATTCCTTACAAAAATTTTATAAAGCGCTAAAACCGCTAATTTTAGCACACCTACTCCGAAATAAACCATGAAAGCCTACAACCGCTCTTGAAAACACTATGGTTCGCTGTAAAAATAGGCTACAATCGAAAAAAACTTGCTTAACTATTTAAGGCTACGAATAGAGGTTATTATGCTTACTGGCAGTATTGTTGCAATCGTCACCCCCATGACCGAAACAGGTAAAGTAGACTATCAAAGCTACCAAGCACTTCTAGATTGGCACATTGCCAACGGCACCCAAGGCATCGTCGCCATGGGCACCACCGGCGAATCATCCGTGTTGAGCGTTGATGAGCATCTAGAAGTGGTTGAGTACACCGTCAAGCATGTCAATAAGCGCATTAAGGTGATTGCCGGCACGGGTGCCAACAACACCCACGAAGCGATTAACCTCTCCGCCCATGCAGAACGCCTGGGCGCGGACTTGTCATTGTCGGTGGTTCCTTATTACAACAAACCCAATCAAGAAGGCATGTACCAACACTACAAAATGATTGCGGACAAAACCAGCATCCCCATGATTCTGTATAATGTACCGGGCCGCACCGTCGTCGACTTACACAACGACACCGCCTTAAAACTGGCCGAAATCGACAACATCGTCGGCCTAAAAGACGCCACGGGCAATATTGGCCGCGCCTGCGACCTGGTTCGCCGCGCGCCTGAGGGCTTTGCCCTCTACTCTGGCGACGACGCCACCACCATGGCCTTTATGCTGTGCGGTGGCCACGGTGGCATTTCGGTGACCGCCAACGTTGCCCCTAAAGCCTATAGCGACATGTGTCAGGCGGCGCTTGCCGGCGACGTGGCCCTGGCCCGACGCCTAAATGACCCCCTGCAAGCACTACACAGTGATTTATTTTGCGAGCCCAGCCCAGCGGGCCCAAAATGGGCATTGAAAACCTTAGGTATTTTACCAAATGATCATGTTCGTGCGCCACTGATGGAACTATCTGCGGCTGGACAATCAAAAGTAATGGCCGCAATGAAGCAAGCCAACCTTATTTAACAACAGGAAGTCTAGATGAATTCGTTAAAACTCACTTTGAGCGCTTTTACCGTCATGAGTTTAGCGGCTTGCGCCAGCAACCCTGCTGAGCCTAAGCTGGATTACCAAACTGGCGGCGCCAAAAAAGAAGTGTCTTTGGCCGTCCCCCCTGACTTGACCACCCCCAATATGGACCCACGCTACGTGATTCCTCAAGGGGCGGTGACCGCCACCCAAATCGCCAATGCCGGCAAACGCGGCCCAGAAGCCACGGGCAACCCAGCCCTATTGCCGCAGGTCAAAGACATCCACATTGAGCGCGATGGTGCCCAACGCTGGTTGGCCATCGACAACAAAAGCCCAGACCAAATTTGGCCTCAGCTGAAACAGTTCTGGCAGGAAATGGGCTTTGTCATGGCGTCGGAAGAACCCCAAATCGGTTTGATGCAAACCGAGTGGGCTGAAAACCGTGCCAAGCTGCCTAACGATGGCCTACGCAAACTGTTTGAAAAAGTGGGCTTAGGCAATGTCTACTCTACCTCAGAGCGCGACCAGTTCGTGATCCGCATGGAACGCAGCCGTAACGGCGTGAACGTGTTCTTTGGCCACAAGGGCATGGAAGAAGTCTTTGACTCTAAAAACAAAGACACCACCGTGTGGCAGCCTCGTCCTTCTGACCCCAATCTTGAAGCCGCCCTACTGGGCCGATTCATGATGTACTTGGGCTTGAACGAAGAACAGGTCACCCAACAGCTGGCGCAAAAAGAAGTGCCTACTGGCGGCCTTGCCCGTATTTCAGGCAACAGCGTTGAACTACAAGACTCTGGCGAACGCGCCTACCGTCGTGTGGGCTTGGCACTAGACCGCGTGGGCTTGACCGTGATTCAGGAAAACCGTGAACGCGGCCTGTATCTGGTTCAGGCTGCCGACCTAGAAGCCGACGCCATCAAAACCAATAAGCCTGGCATTTTGACCCGCTGGTTCAGCAAAAAAGACCAAGACGTTGCCGTGGCGGAAAAACCACAGCTCATCGTCAGCGTGGCGCCTAGTGCTCAAGGCCATACCGCCGTGACCATTCTGAATCAGGATGGCAGTCCTTACCAAGGTAAAGACGCCAACACCTTCCTCAGCCGCCTCCAAACCGAGCTGCGTTAATTGACACATCCTCAACCAGCCTTTTCGAAGGCTGGTTTTTTGTATGGTATGACTATGTCCCAAAAACGAAAATACCTCGTGGCCTTAATGGTCTTCACCCTCTTGTTTGCGGCGTCAGCCTTTTTCGGCAACCTGGCCTTAACGCTAGGCCACACGCGCAGCGGCTACCTTTTATTTCTTTGTGCTTTTTTGTGTTTTTTTGGGCAAATGTTCAGCCTCGCCCTATTGGCACGCCTGTCTGCCCGCGGCCCACGAGGGCACTAACCCCTTAGCTTCGCACCCAAAAGGCCTAATCCATGTTCGACCAAATCGTGATGGCCAGCAACAACGCTGGTAAACTTAAAGAATTCGGCGCCTTATTCGACGCCTATCAGGTCCGCCTCATCGCCCAAGGGGCTTTAAACGTACCCGAATGCCCCGAGCCATTTTTAACCTTTGTTGAGAATGCCTTGGCCAAGGCCCGCCACGCCAGCGCCCACACCGGCCTGCCGGCACTGGCCGATGATTCCGGCATTTGCGCCACCGCCCTAAACGGCGCGCCGGGCATTTACTCTGCCCGCTACGCCGGCGAGCACCCGAAATCGGATGCCGCCAACAACCAAAAGCTAAGTTTAGACCTGGCCGAACACGCCAATCAAGAAGTCTGGTACGCCTGCGTGTTGGTGCTGGTGCGCCATCCTGAGGACCCCTTGCCCATCCTTGCCGAAGGCATGTGGCGCGGTGAGTTTAGGCACACCCCTGCCGGTGACAACGGCTTTGGCTACGACCCTCATTTTTACCTGCCCGACGCCGGCCTCACTGCGGCGCAAATGGCCCCCGAACACAAAAACAAAATCAGCCACCGTGGCCAAGCCATGACGGCGCTGATGCACAAACTAGACGCCCTCTACGGGCGCTAACCGGATACCACCCCTGCCATGTCTGAAATTGCCTTTATGTCTGGTCAACTGACCACGCTGCCGCCCCTGTCGCTGTACGTCCACATCCCCTGGTGCGTGAAGAAATGCCCCTACTGCGACTTTAACTCCCACACCGCTGGCGCCGAGCTGCCGGAAGAAGAATACTGTGCGGCCCTGATTAAAGACTTAGAGCTTGAACTGCCCAACGTCTGGGGCCGGCCGATTGAAAGCATCTTCATCGGCGGCGGCACGCCCAGCCTGTTCAGCGCCAAGGCCATGAACGGCCTCATCAGCGACATCCGTGCCCGCCTGCCGCTCAAGCCCAATCTTGAGATCACCATGGAAGCCAACCCTGGCACGTTTGAGATCGAGAAGTTTCTGGGCTTTAAAGAGGCCGGCGTGACCCGCCTGTCGATCGGGGTGCAAAGTTTTCATAACGACCATTTAAACGCCCTAGGCCGCATTCATCAGGCCCAAGAAGCCATAGACGCCATCACCCTGGCCACGACGGCGTTTGAACGGGTTAACGTCGATTTAATGTACGCCCTGCCACAGCAGACCGTGGCCCAGGCCGTCGCCGACGTCCAAACCGCCATCGACCTCGGCGTCAGCCACATCAGCGCCTATCATTTGACCCTAGAGCCCAACACCGCCTTTGGCCACACGCCGCCGCGCGGCATCCCCGCCGACGAACTGGCCCTAGACATTGAAGAGGCCGTCCACGCCACCTTGGCCGCCGCAGGCTTTGAACACTACGAAACCTCAGCCTTTGCCAAACACCAACACTACGCCCAGCACAATTTAAACTATTGGCGCTTTGGCGACTACATCGGCATCGGCGCCGGCGCCCACGGCAAGATCTCCTACCCTAGCCACGTTGAGCGCACCACCCGCCGTCGCCACCCCAACGATTACCTGCTCAATAGCCTCAGCAATGGCCAGGTGGCCAGCCGCACGCCGGTGGCCAAAGCCGACCTGCCGTTCGAGTTCATGATGAATGCCCTGCGCCTACACCAGGGTGTCCCGTCCGGCTATTTTCAAGAAAGAACTGGCTTGAGCCTGAGCGTGATTTCCCCCATACTAGAGCAAGCCCAAAAACAGGGATTGTTAGCCGAAGATCCCACCAAACTTGCGCCCACCTTAATGGGTCAGCGATTTTTAAACAACTTACTACAGCTATTTTTACAGGAGTAATCCCATGGCAAAAACCATTATTCACACCGACAACGCCCCTGCCGCCATCGGCGCCTATTCACAAGCCGTTCGTGCGGGCAACACCGTGTATTTGTCTGGCCAAATCCCTTTGAATCCCACCACGGGTGAAGTCGTTGCCGGCGGTTTTGCTGAAGAGACTCATCAAGTATTCAAAAACTTCAAAGCCATTGTTGAAGAAGCAGGCGGCACCATGGATGACGTGGTGAAAATCAACGCGTTCTTGACCGACCTGGGCAACTTTGCCACCTTTAATGAAATCATGGCCCAATACTTTAACAAGCCTTATCCTGCTCGCGCCGCCATCGGCGTGTCTGCCCTGCCTAAAGGCGTTCAGGTTGAAGCCGAAGGCATCTTGGTCTTAAACGACTAAGTCTGTCCGCCGTTAAAAAGACCGCAGCAGCGGTCTTTTTTTTATTTGTGGTGAGGTCGCTTAAGCAGCCCTTAAGCAAGAGAGGCATTACCAAGTATGCCCCCAAGCGCCGTCATCCTCGAGAATGCGAGGGTCCAGCCAGCCGTAGGCTGGGCCCTGATGGCCGTGACGGTTAAGCCTAAAACCCTTGTTTATGCTTCGGCTATGTCGCTATTAATCAGTCGTTGCCTTTCGCCCTGTAGGGCGACAGACTTTCTTTTGCGTGGCCAAAAGAAAGTATGCAAAGAAAACGCCACCCCGGTCAGCCGCCCCTTACGCCGTTGCCGTAAGGGGTCCCCTCGCCAGAACCTAGCGTGCCAGCGCAGGCAAGAGTGGCGGTCTCCTATAGAAACTGGTCGACCACCACAAGCGTTTGCCTGCTTCATCTGGCCCGCTAGAACCTGACTCGGCGGCTTAAAGGGGAGGTACTTCACTGAGGTTTAAGCATGGTGAGGTCACTGAAGTAGCGCTGATGAAGGATGCGCATACACCTTACTCCCCACGCTGGGCAAGCGCGACCTAATGGGGTAATAAGCCATGGTTTGTATACGACCAATATTAAGACAGTATGCTCACGATCAACCCTTGCTGGATCCCCCCGCCTGCGCGAGGATGACGGCGTCGGAGGGCACACTCGGTGAGTGGCTTCATTTGGGCTTGCCGTCGTCATCCAGCTTGCCTCACACCCCATCGCCTAGGGTTAAATACCTTGACGAACGCTGCCATCAGGTCTAGATTTACCATACAAAACTAAGTTTTACTATAAAAACACAATA
>JAGNPU010000085.1 GCA_017989485.1 Neisseriaceae bacterium | reverse complement strand
ACCGGCACCCGCTCAGTATTTGGGCATCAAATGCGCTTTGATTTGGCCCAGGGGTTTCCTCTGGTCACCACCAAAAAATGCCATCTGCCCTCGATTATTCATGAGCTATTGTGGTTTTTGCAAGGCGACACCAACATCAAGTATTTACAAGACAACGGCGTGCGCATTTGGGATGAATGGGCCGATGCCGACGGCAATCTAGGCCCGGTATACGGCTACCAATGGCGCAGCTGGCCCACTCCTGATGGCGGCCACATCGACCAAATCAGCCAGCTGATTGAGCAAATCAAAAACACCCCCGACTCACGCCGCCTCATCGTGTCGGCGTGGAACCCAGCCTTGGTCAACGACATGGCCTTACCGCCTTGCCACACCATGTTCCAGTTTTACGTGGCCAACAACAAACTGTCCTGCCAGCTGTATCAGCGCAGCGCCGACATTTTCTTAGGGGTGCCGTTTAACATCGCCAGCTATGCCCTCTTGACCATGATGATTGCCCAAGTGTGTGGCCTAGAACTGGGTGACTTCGTCCACACCTTCGGCGACGCCCACTTATACAACAACCACTTTGAGCAAGCCCAGCTACAGCTGAGCCGCACACCGCGCGCCTTGCCCACCATGCACCTGAATCCTGAGGTCAAAGACTTATTTGCCTTTACCTTTGCCGACTTTACCCTAGAAGGCTACGACCCTCACCCCCACATTAAAGGCATGGTGGCGGTATGAGCACGCCCCAACGCATTAGCCTCGTGGTGGGCATGGCCAATGGCAACGTGATCGGCATCAACAATACCTTGCCCTGGCACATTCCTGAGGATTTAAAGCACTTTAAAGACCTCACCCTAGGCAAGCCCATCATCATGGGCCGTAAAACGTGGGCATCGCTGCCGTTTAAGCCGTTGCCCAAACGCCGCAACCTGGTGATCAGCCGCCAGGCCAACTTTATCCCCACCGGCACCGACGGCGCCGAGGGCCATGACTCACTAGAGTCGGCTCTGGCCGCCTGCGCCGACGTGGCCGAAGTGTGCATTATTGGCGGCGCGCAAATCTACGCCCAGGCCATGGCCGTAGCCACCGACCTGCAGGTCACCCTCATCGACTTAGACATCGCCGGAGACGCCTTCTTCCCCCACATAGACCCCAGCATCTGGCAGGTCATGAACAGCGAAGAGCATGAAACCGAAGACGGCATACACTATGCCTTTATTCATTATCAAAGAATGGCCTAAGGGCCAGACGCAAAAAACCCGTTCTCTAGAGAACGGGTTTTTTAATGAGGCTTAGCTTGGCTTTAGGCCGCGGTTTCTAAAAACCCACGCAGTTTTTGCATCGCCTTCACTTCAATTTGACGAATGCGCTCAGCCGAAACGCCATATTCGGCGGCCAGCTCATGCAAGGTCGGGCCGCTGTCGTCAGACAACCAGCGGCTAGACACGATGTGACGGCTGCGGTCGTCTAGCTGCGCCAAAGCATGCTGTAAACCATCGGTTTGCAAGGTCGCACGCGCCGCTTTTTCAATTTGGCGCGTCGGCTCGCTTTCGGCATCGGCCAGCCAATCAATCGGGGCATAAGCCTGTTCGTCATCGTCGTTGTCGGCCAAGAGGGCAATGTCACGGCCGGTCATGCGCTGTTCCATTTCCAACACTTCTTCGCGCTTCACGCCCAAGTCGTCGGCAATCACCTGCGCTTCAACATCGCTCAGGGCAGACAGGCTTTTGCGCATGCTGCGTAAGTTAAAAAACAGCTTGCGTTGCGGCTTAGTCGTGGCCACGCGCACCAAGCGCCAGTTACGCAAAATAAATTCATGGATTTCGGCACGGATCCAATGAACGGCAAACGAAAACAGGCGTACCCCACGGGTAGGCTCAAAACGTTTAACCGCCTTCATGAGGCCGATATTGCCTTCTTGAATCAGGTCGGCCTGGTTTAAACCATAGCCATCATAGCCACGGGCGATGGACACAACCACACGCAAGTGCGACAAAATCAACTGTTTGGCAGCTTCCAAGTCGCCGAAATTCTTTTGACGCATGGCCAGATCCTGCTCTTCTTCAAGCGTCAGCAAGGGCACACTGTTCACAGTGTGGATGTATTGCTCTAAGCTGCCGTGGCCTGAGGGGACAGGTAAAGCGAATGTTTGGCTCATGTTCTTTCCTTTTCAGTTTGTTCTGCTGTTGGCGCAACGGGCCAACAAAAAACAAAAGTCAGTCTAACATTATTTGTTATTTCCGCCAACTCATGTTCTGGCCATGATGCTCATCGTCATGGCATACTCAAGTATGACCACGACTCAGCGCAAATGTTCCCTTCTTTCAATCACTTTTTACGCTGGCTGACGCCGGGCCTGACGGCGCGCCTGCCCGCCCAAGCCCAGCAACATCAACGCGGCCAACCAAAACCACGGCCAGCTGCTGCCCATGCGCATATACGGCGTGTCGCCCTGTCGGCCTTCGATTTCGCCTTGCAACACCGTACGCGTCACCCGAACCGCCTCAGACTGAATCTCGCCGTTGGGCTTGATGATGGCCGTCATGCCGGTATTGGTACTGCGCACCATATACCGGCCCAACTCTAAGGCCCGTGCCTGCGACTGTTGCAAATGCAAATCCATGGCGTAGGAATCGCCGTACCAGGCCATATTGCTGGCATTGGCCAATAGGCTAGACTGCTTGGCCGAGGCAATCAGCTCGTCGCCAAAACCATCCTCATAGCAAATATTAAACGCCACCCGCTGGTTGTGTAATTGCAACGGTGCCTGCCCTGCCCCGCCTCGCGTGGTGTCTGCCAAGGGAATGTCCATGAACTGATACAGCCAGTTGGTCAGGCTTTTGAGGGGAATAAATTCCCCAAACGGCACCAGGTGATTTTTGGCGTAATAAGGATCTTGCCCATCGGGCGCGCCATCGTAGTCGGACATGTTCACCACCACGTTTAAATAGTTCTCACCATCTTCGGCAAACTGGCTCATGCCCATGGCCAACGCCGTGCCATTATGGCGCGCGGTGTCGGCAAAGTCTTGCAGCCAGCCCACCGGAATATGCTGCTTCATCAGCGGCAAAGCCGTTTCTGGCAAAATCAAAATATCGGCCTTGGTGTCGGCCACCTGCTGGAAATAAGCCTGAAACGTCGGCATGACCTGATCTTCTTGCCACTTTAAGGTTTGAGGAATATTGCCCTGACCCAATGCCACCGTCGCCTTAGTGCCGTCTGGCTCGGTAAAGGCAATGCCGTTCACGCTGCTGGCAAAGCCCAACACCAGCAAAATGCCCACAATGGCCCCGGCCATGGTGCTGGTTTTCGGCGCCCTAAGCGCCAACACCAGCCAGGCGGTGATTAAGGCCACGGCCAACGTCACCATATGGATGCCCCCCACCGGGGCAAATCCAGACAGCGGGCTTTGTGCCCCAATTTGGCTATAGCCCAGCGCGCCCCAGCCAAAGCCGGTAAAGGCGCGCTCGCGCACGAACTCACCTAAGGCCCAGGCAAACGGCAGGCCCAACACCAGCCCCTGAAACGCCGACAGCTTGAGCTTGCGCACCAGCCAAAAACTCAGGGCCGGGTATAAGGCCAAATAGGCGGGCAGCAACAGCGTCAGCGGAAGGGCAAAATACTGCGGCAAGCCCGACGTGTCGTGTAAGGCGATGTCTATCCAGTAAAACTGCGCCACATAGGCGCACAGCCCCCACAAATAGGCCAGGCGCACGGCGTGCTTGTGGCCGTAGGCAAAAAAGAACAGCGTGCCCAAAAGCAACACCATCATGAAGCTGAGGCGGTAGGGCGCAAACGCCAGCGGCGTCAACAGGCCGCTGACCACAATTAAGGTATACAACAAATAGGGCCTAGCCCAAACCAGCTGCAACAAACGATTTTGTGCGTACACAATCTTCCTTTAAATCATAAAAAACGAGCTGCTGCCTCTGTCAGACGGCAACAACTCGTCGGTGTGCCCCATGAATAGGGCTTATTGGGGGCCGCTATAAGGGCTAGGCAGGGTAATCATGATGGACTGCAAGCGGCGGGCGTCAGCGCGCGCAATGGTGCACCGCATATTGCCTAAGGTCAGGCTTTCGCCACGCTCGGGCAGGCGCCCTAACGCTTGGGTCACCAAGCCGGCTAAGGTGTCGGCTTCTTCATCACTGAAGTCGGTTTGGAAAAATTCGTTAAAGTCATCCACCTCAATGGTGGCCTTCACCAAAAACCGTACCGGCGACACCTTAATGATGTTGTCGGTGTCGTCTTCATCAAATTCGTCTTCAATCTCGCCAATGATTTGCTCAATCACGTCTTCAATCGTCACCAGGCCCGACACGCCACCGTATTCATCCACCACCAGCGCCATGTGGTTGCGGTTGCTGCGAAAATCTTTGAGCAAGGTGCTTAAAGACTGGCTTTCTGGCACAAACACCGCCTCACGCAAAATGTCGTGCAGCTTAAAGCCTTCTGGGTGGGCAAAATACCGCAATAAGTCTTTGGCGTGCACTATGCCCAAAACATGGTCTTTGTCGGCACCGATGACGGGGAAGCGTGAATGGGCGGTTTCGATGGTCATGGCGACAATGCGCTCGATGGCTTCGTCTTCACGAATCACGTCCATCTGGCTACGGCTCAGCATCACGTCACGCACTTCCAGCTCGCCAAAGGCCAACACGCTTTCCAACATGTTCAGGGTATCGGCGTCCAGCACTTCTTGTGCAAAGGCGGCGCGTAAGGTGTTGACCACCTCTTCGTGCGTGTCAGGGCCATCACTGGTCAAACGATTTTTCAGGCGTTCAAAAAAACCGGGGTTCTTAGAGTTCAGACTTTCGTCCATTTAGGGTTTATTCCTTTGAATAGGGGTTAGGGTATCCTAACTGATACAACACGTTTATTTCAAGTGCTTCCATCACTTCTGCTTCGTCATCTTGCTCATGATCATAACCCATGAGGTGTAACACCCCATGAATCACCAGGTGGGCATAGTGGGCCGTCAGGCTGATGTTTTGTTCTGCCGCCTCTTTGGCCACCACGTCGGTACACAAGACCATGTCGCCGCGCAACACCTTGGCCGCGCCCACAGCCTCGGGCATCATGCTGGCAAAATCATCGCCTTCATTCAACGCAAAGCTCAACACGTTGGTGGCGTAGTCTTTGCCCCGATAATCATGGTTATACTGGCGCGCCTCGGCCTCATCACAAATCATGATGCCAATTTCGGCCTGGCGGTATTCATTTTTTAAGGCCTGCCACACCCATTTAAAACATTCTGCATTGCTGGGGGTCTCAGCCACAGTGGCACGGCTGATGTCTAGGGCCAAACGCTTTTTTTGGTCGGCCAAAAACGGCCGTTTTTTTGCTGCTTTCACAATCTTCCTTCAATACGATTAAATCATGCTGTCTAGGCTAGCGCGCCTGCCGTTCATCGTGGGCCTCATAGGCGGCCACAATTTTTTGCACCAACGGATGGCGCACCACATCTTCACCCTTAAAGTAATGAAAATGCAGGCCATCAATGTCCTGTAGCTTTTCTTCGGCGTCGCGCAGGCCACTTTTAATGTGCTTGGGCAAATCGATCTGGGTCGCGTCCCCGGTGATCACCGCCTTGGCCCCAAAGCCGATGCGGGTCAAAAACATTTTCATCTGCTCTGGCGTCGTGTTTTGCGCCTCATCCAGAATCACATAGGCGTTGTTCAGCGTGCGGCCACGCATATAGGCCAAGGGCGCAATCTCTATCAGGCCCTTTTCCAACAGCCGCATCACCTTGTCAAAGCCCATGAGCTCATACAGGGCATCATACAAAGGCCGTAAATAGGGGTCTACCTTTTGCGACAGATCGCCTGGCAAAAACCCCAGCTTCTCACCCGCCTCCACCGCCGGGCGCACCAACACAATCCGATCCACCAGCTGCCGCGCCATGGCGTCAACCGCAGCGGCCACGGCGATATAGGTTTTCCCCGTGCCGGCAGGCCCCATCCCAAACACCACATCATGGCTGAGTAAGGCC
This sequence comes from Neisseriaceae bacterium, assembly GCA_017989485.1. GTDB lineage: Bacteria > Pseudomonadota > Gammaproteobacteria > Burkholderiales > Neisseriaceae > JAGNPU01. The sequence goes on along the minus strand of JAGNPU010000085.1, from coordinate 1,367 downwards.
TTAATGTAATGATTCTGACGCGGCGTACGGCCGCTTAAATACCCTTGCTTGGTTTTTAGGTGATACACCCCATCCGACCGCGCCTGTTTGGCGTCGTGGGTGTGGCTTTTTGCGTCGATGGCCGCCATCTGAATGTCCGTCAAGGTCAACTCCCGATTCTGTGCAATTTCAACCAGTTCATTCAATGCCACCACGCCGGACTGCGCCTGAGCACCAGAAAACGTGAACTCAGCCAAACGACGACTGATGCTAATTTGCAAAGCTTGTGCTAAGGTCTTGATATGCTCATCAAGCGTGCCGCATAATCGTTGTAAAGATTGATTATCTAGCTCTGCTAATTGATGATGTAAGATAAGGCTCATAGTGGGCACCGTATAGTGAGGCCTTCAGTTTAACACTATTTGCCACGGTGTATTTCATGCCGTGACCGCTGCCCTCGACCCGCCCTCAGAGATGAGGGCCTTTATCCGACTCAGCAACCCATTGTTTTGCCCCAGCAGGGCGCGGCATCAGCCCTCTGCACCTTACTGCAGCCATACCCAAAGGGGCTTTTTTTTCGTGCCTTAATCACAACAAGTCGCACAGGCAAGCGGCAATATTGTCTTCAGCGTGACCCGTACAGAGGAACCACCTATGTTGCAAACCCAGATTACCAACCCGAAAGATGTGGCCCTAAAAGAGGATTTAACCTTTCTTTCTGACGCCCTATTGGCGGTACTCAATGCCGAACTACCGCAAGATGTGTTACAGGCTTTTTCTGTGTTCATCACCACCACTCAGCCAGAAAAAGACGTGCAAACCTTTTTGCCCAAGCTGAATGAAGCGCAAACCGAACAGCTGATTCGCGCCTGTGGCTTATTTGCCCAAGTCCTGAACATTGCCGAAGACGCCCACCATGAGCGCCGCCGCCTGGCCCACGAAGCCAATCATTCTGGCGCCGCCAAAGGCAGCCTGGAAGAAGTCTTGCAACAGCTGGCCGACGCCCACGTGCCGACAGCCACCTTACAAGACCACCTAGACCACACCCAGGTCGCCGCCGTGCTCACCGCCCACCCTACCGAGGTGCAACGCCAAACGGTGTTGACCTTTAATCGCCGTATCCGCGGCCTATTAGACCAGCGCAACCAGCCTTACGTCAGCAAAGAACAACAGCAAAACATACAGGATGCCCTAGAAAACGTCTTGCTCACCCTTTGGCAAAGCAACGAAACCCGTCACTTCAAAATGACGGTGGCGGATGAAATCACCAACAGCGTGTCGTATTTCCCCCTAAGCTTTTTCAAATCGGTACCGCGCCTGTATCGCAAGCTTGAGCTGGGCTTAAAACAGCTGGCCCCCGAACTCACCACGCCCAATTTATTGCACAT
>JAGNPU010000084.1 GCA_017989485.1 Neisseriaceae bacterium | reverse complement strand
GCCTTTAGGATTATTCATTTGGGCTGGTGGTTGAAATGGGGTTTATTTTTGAGCCGTCATGACGCTTTGTTGCCAGTCTACTCATAATAGCTTATTCTTATTGTCATAATAGTATGTTACATTTTATGGGTGGCAACAGCAGCTGACAGGACGATTAGCCAGCCCTTTGATTCGGGTGGTGGAGGAGTGCGGCTTGATTTAGCACAAATGATTATTTTAATGAATAGTTTCTTTTTAGAATATAGTGTCTAAGTACTGGCTTTTCACTGATATTTTATGTTGATTTGGCGCAAGCAAACGCTGCGTCTTGCTTGTCAGGAATTGTGTAAAGTATTACTTTGGTTACATGGAAATATATTGAAACTTAGCTAAAGAAGGAGCGGCATCATGAGTGATAAAGCGACAAGGTTAGGACTGGGTGCACTGGCCGCATTGGTGGTTGGTTCCATGATCGGTGGGGGCATATTTGACCTTCCCCAAAACGTCAGCGAAAGTGCCGGCGTGGGGGCAACCTTAATCGGTTGGGCCATTACCGGCGTGGGTATGTTGACATTGGCTTTTGTGTTCCAGACATTGGCTAACCGCAAACCTGATTTAGACGGCGGTGTGTATATTTATGCCAAACAGGGATTTGGCGACTACATGGGTTTTTCTTCTGCTTGGGGCTATTGGATGAGCGCCTGGCTGGGCAACGTCAGCTACATGGTGTTGCTGTTCACGACCTTGGGCTATTTTTTCCCAGGCCTATTGCAGGTGGATCCCGAAACCGGGGTCAGGTCGGTCGGCTTAATCGCCATTATTGGGGCTTCCGTCCTTTTGTGGGTCATGCATTTTATGATTCTACGAGGGGTTAAGGAAGCCACTTTTATTAATAGCATCGTCACCGTGGCCAAACTCGCGCCGCTGGTCATTTTCATCATCGCCGGTTTCCTGGCATTCAAACTCGACATCTTCACCGCCGACATCTGGGCCGTAGGCAATCCTGAGCTGGGCAGCGTCATGACGCAGGTTAAAAACATGATGATGGTGACCGCATGGGTGTTCATCGGGATTGAGGGCGCCAGTATTTTCTCCGGTCGTGCCCGTAAACGTTCTGATGTGGGCAAAGCCACCGTACTCGGCTTTGCTGGGGTGCTGTCGCTGTTGGTATTGGTCAACGTCTTGTCTTTGGGCATCATGAGCCAGGCGCAGTTGGCGGGCTTGCAATCGCCTTCTTTGGGCGCCGTGCTTGAGCATGCGGTTGGGCCTTGGGGTGGCATTTTGATCAGCGTGGGCGTGTGTATTTCCCTATTGGGTGCCTTACTGTCTTGGGTGCTGTTGTGTGCCGAGATTTTGTTTACCGCGGCCACCGACAAAACCATGCCGGCCTTCTTGGGCAAAGTGAATGACAACGGTGTGCCTGCCAACGGTTTATGGCTCAGCAATGCGGCGGTACAGGTGTTCTTAATCATTACCCTGTTCTCCGGCAGCACCTATCTGTCTTTGATTAAGCTGGCCACCTCGATGGTGTTGGTGCCTTACCTGTGGTCTGCCGCTTATGCCTTGCTGCTGTGCGTGAAGCATGAAACCTACGAAACCGACAAAGCCTCATGGAAAAAAGACGTGGTGATTGCGGTGATTGCCGTGGTGTATGCGATTTGGCTGCTGTACGCCGGTGGTTTGAAATACATCCTGCTGTCGACCCTGTTGTATGCCCCAGGCGCCTTATTGTTCTTTAAAGCCAAACGCGAAGCCAATAAGCCTGTGTTTACTGCGATTGAAAAAGTGATTTTTGCCGGTGTGTTGCTGTCCGCCATCATTGCCGCGGTACAGCTCTATCAAGGCAGCTTAACGATTTAACTTACTGTATGAACTAACTAGGAGTGTTTATCATGGAAAAGAAATATGGTGTGTATTCTGAAGTCGGTAAATTAAGGAAAGTAATGGTGTGTGCCCCAGGTTTGGCGCATCAAAGATTGACCCCGAATAACTGTGACGAGCTGTTGTTTGACGATGTGATTTGGGTGAATCAGGCCAAGCGTGACCACTTTGATTTTGTGACCAAAATGCGTGAGCGTGACATTGACGTGTTGGACATGCACCGCTTGTTGGACGAAACCTTGGCGATTCCAGAAGCCAAAGCGTGGATTTTAGACCGCAAGGTCACCGCCAATTCGGTAGGCCCCAGCATGGTGGCGGATGTGCGCGCCTGGTTGGAAAACCAGGGCAGCCGTGAGCTGGCCGAGTTCTTAATCGGTGGCGTGGTGTTGGAAGAAATGGGCGATGGCCTGACTGAGACCGACGTCGGCCTGTTTAAAGCGGCCTTGGGCTACCCTGATTTTGTGTTTCCACCGCTGCCCAATACCCAGTTTACCCGTGACACCACCTGCTGGATTTATGGCGGTGTGACCTTAAACCCAATGTACTGGCCTGCGCGTCGCCAAGAAACCTTATTGACCTCTGCCATTTATAAATTCCACCCTGAGTTTACCAGTGCTGAATTTGAAGTGTGGTATGGCGATCCAGATGTTGATCACGGCAACGCCCGACTAGAAGGCGGCGACGTGATGCCCGTAGGCAATGGCGTGGTGTTGATCGGCATGGGCGAAAGAACGACGTTCCAAGCCATTGGCCAAGTTGCCAAGTCGCTGTTTGCCAAAGGCGCCGCGCAAAAAGTGATTATTGCAGGCATGCCCAAATCGCGCGCCGCCATGCACTTGGATACGGTGTTCACCTTCTGTGATCGTGACCTGGTGACCCTGTTCCCAGAAGTGGTTGATCAAATCACCGCATTTACCTTGCGACCAGAAGACAACGCCCATGGTTTCTCAATGGTGAGAGAAAACAAACACTTTGTTGAAGTCGTGGCCGACGCCTTGAATTTGAAGCGTCTGCGCGTGGTACAAACCGGTGGGAATAGCTTTGCAGCCGAGCGTGAACAGTGGGATGATGGCAATAACGTTGTGGCCCTTGAGCCTGGCGTGATTGTGTCTTACGACCGTAACACCTATACCAATACCTTATTGCGCAAAGCCGGTGTGGAAGTCATCACCATCAGCGCCAGCGAACTGGGTCGCGGTCGTGGCGGTGGTCACTGTATGACTTGTCCGATTGTTCGTGATGCGGTTGACTATTAATTAACATTGTTGGCGTACGCCAAGAGGGAGGGCCCTCTTGGCGGCTGCCGAAAACGGGAGAGAATTATGGCTTTTAATATGAAAAATAGGCATTTGTTGAGCTTGGTAAACCATAGTGAACGCGAAATCCAATACCTTTTGGATTTGGCCAGAGACTTAAAACGCGCCAAATATGCCGGGACGGAACAGCAAAAATTAAAAGGCAAAAACATCGCCTTGATTTTTGAAAAAACGTCTACTCGTACCCGTTGTGCCTTTGAGGTTGCTGCTCATGATCAAGGTGCCAACGTTACTTACATCGACCCCAATTCATCACAAATTGGCCACAAAGAAAGCATGAAAGACACCGCCCGCGTATTGGGCCGTATGTATGACGCGATTGAATACCGTGGCTTCTCGCAATCTATTGTTGAAGAATTGGCAGAATATGCGGGCGTGCCCGTGTTTAACGGCTTGACCGATGAGTTCCACCCGACCCAAATGTTGGCCGACGTTTTGACCATGATCGAGCACAGCGATCAGCCTTTGCACAAAATCAAATATGCCTATCTAGGGGATGCCTGCAACAATATGGGTAACTCTTTGCTGTTGATTGGTGCCAAATTGGGCATGGACGTGCGCATTGGGGCACCGAAATCCCGTTGGCCTGCCAAAGATTTTATTAAACTATGTGAAGGCTTTGCCAAAGCATCGGGTGCACGCATCACCATTACCGAAGACCCGAAAGAAGCGGTTGCCGGCGTGGACTTTATCCACACTGACGTATGGGTGTCTATGGGTGAGCCCGTTGACGCTTGGGCCACGCGGATTAAAGAGCTGCTGCCTTACCAGGTGAACAGCAAACTCATGGCCGCTGCGAAGAACCCAAGAGTGAAGTTCATGCACTGCCTGCCTGCCTTCCATAACTGTGAAACCAAGGTGGGTAAAGAAGTGGCTGCCAAGTACCCTGACTTGAAAAATGGCATTGAAGTGACAGAAGACGTGTTTGAGTCGCCTGCCAACCTGGCCTTTGAACAAGCAGAGAACCGGATGCACACCATTAAAGCGGTGATGTACGCCAGCCTAACTTAACCGACCCCGAAAAGCATATTGGCGACAATATGCTTTTTTTTCAGGGAAAGGATGCTTTATGAAAATCGTGATTGCATTAGGCGGCAACGCCATGCTACGTCGTGGTGAGCCATTGACCGCAGACAACCAGCGTCAGAATATCCGCATCGCCGCCAAACAAATTGCCAGCGTGATGGCCGGCAATCAGGTGGTGGTTGCCCACGGCAACGGCCCCCAGGTTGGGCTATTGGCCTTGCAAAATGCGGCTTATAAAGAAGTGCCCAGCTACCCCTTAGACGTTTTGGGGGCAGAATCACAGGGCATGATTGGGTATATGATTGAGCAAGAGTTGGGCAACTTGGTGAGTAAGGACGTGGTGTTTTCGACTTTGCTGACCCAAGTTGAAGTGGATCGGGCAGACCCTGCCTTTTTGAACCCAACCAAGCCGATTGGCCCCGTGTACGAAAAGGCTGAGGCCGAGAAAATGGCGGCCGAACGCGGCTGGCACATCGCCCCTGATGGCGACAAATACCGTCAGGTCGTCGCCAGCCCAAAGCCTAAGGCCATTGTCAACATCAAGCCGATTAAGTGGTTGGTTGACCAAGGCTGCGTGGTGATTTGTGCGGGTGGGGGCGGGATTCCCACCTACCGTGACCCCAAAGGCCTGTTGCAGGGCGTTGAGGCCGTCATCGACAAAGACTTATGCTCATCCCTATTGGCCAGCGAAGTGTCGGCGGATTTGTTCTTAATCGCCACCGACGTGTCTGGCGTGTTTCTTGACTGGGGCAAGCCAACGGAAAAAGCGATTGCCACCGTGGGCCCAGACGAATTAAAGGCCATGGATTTTGCGGCCGGTTCGATGGGGCCTAAGGTTTTGGCGGCCTGTGAGTTTGTGGCCAACAGCGGCAAAGATGCCGTGATTGGCTCTTTGGCCGACATTGAGGCCATTGTGGCGGGCACGGCGGGTACCCGCGTCAGCGCGGGCGCCAAGCTGACCTATCGTTGAGCATGACGGTGTAAACCACACGGACCGAGGCTGACTCGGTCCGTTTTTTATGGTTTCCCACCAATCTTGTTTATAATGAGCGTTTATGTGTCATTAAGGTGTTGCGGTGAATCGAGTCGATGTGGTGGTATTGGGGGCCGGTGCGGCCGGCATGATGTGTGCGGCCGAGGCGGGCAAGCAAGGCCTGTCGGTGCTGTTAATCGACCATGCCAAAAAAATTGGTGAGAAAATCCGTATTTCCGGCGGTGGGCGCTGTAACTTTACCAATGAGCGCCTGGATGGCCACGATGGCGCGCCCTATTTTGTGTCTGAACAACCCCGCTTTGTGCGCCATGCCCTGGCGCAGTATCCGGCGGATGCGTTTAAGGCCTTGCTGGCCAAGCACGGCGTGGCCAGCCATGAAAAACACAAGGGCCAATGGTTTTGTGATGAGTCGGCGCAGCAGGTGGTCGACGTATTAAAGGCCGAGTGTGCGGCAGGCAAGGTGCGCTGGCACACCGAGTGCGTGATTGAGCGGGTGAGCGCCCTTGCCGGTGAGGGCGTGGATGGCTTTGAGGTCGGCACCAGTAAAGGCGTGTGGCGTAGCCGTTATGTGGTGGTGGCCACCGGCGGTTTGGCGGTGCCCGCCATTGGGGCCACGGGCCTAGGCTATGAGCTGGCGAAACAGTTTGGCCATACGGTGGTGACGCCGGAAGCGGCCTTGGTGCCGCTGAAGTTTGAAGGATGGGCCGAAGCCGGGCTAGGCGAGCTGGCGGGCCTGGCTTTGCCGGTGGTGATCAGTACCCAACAGGGCAAGGCCAAAATGGCGTTTGAGGAAGACTTATTGTTTCGGCATCAGGGCTTAAGCGGCCCCGCCATTTTGCAAATTTCCAGCTATTGGCGCAAAGGCCAGTCTCTGTGCGTCAACCTGTGCCCGGGCGTGGCCATGGCCGACGCGCTGTGTGCGCAAAAACAGGGCCAAAAAATACAGTTAGACACGGCGGTGGCGATGTTGGCACCGGATTTGCCCAAGCGCTTGCTGCAACACTGGTTGGCCAGCGCTGAATTTGAGGCCTATGCCAAGCATAAGTGGGCAGACGTGCCGAATCAGGTATTACAGGCTTTGGGGCGAAGTTTGAATGAGTGGGTGATTTTGCCCAGCGGCAGCGACGGCCACAAAAAAGCCGAGGTCACCCGTGGGGGCGTGTCGGTGCGAGAGCTGTCGTCAAAAACCATGGCCAGCAAGCGGCAAGCGGGCCTGTATTTTATTGGTGAAGTGGTGGACGTCACCGGCTGGTTGGGGGGGTATAACTTTCAGTGGGCTTGGGCATCGGCCGTGTGTGCGGCCAAGGCGATGGCCGAGGCGTAAACGACAGGCATAAAAATACCCTCGCAAGAGGGTATTTTTGGGCGCGTACGCTAATTACTTAGAAAGCGCGTCAGTTGCTTTGTCGGCAGCTGCATCAACAGAATCTTTTGCTGAATCAACGGCGTCTTTAGCCGCATCTTTTACAGAATCAACAGCAGATTGAGCGTCAGTCGCAGCGGCTTCAGTTGCTTCAGTGGCGGCTTCAGTTGCTTCAGTTGCTGCTTCAGTTGCTTGGTTAGCAGCTTCAGTCGCTTCGGTTGCAGCAGCTTCAGTTGCTTCTACAGCTTCTGGTGCAGCTTCTTCAGCGGTTTTTTCAGCTTGTGAACAAGCAGTTAATGCCAATGCGAACAATGCGGTAGCCAAGATTTTTTTCATGATGCAAATTCCTTTAAGTGAATTAACGAGCTGCCCTAGGACATTGAATGAATGTCGCGCTAGAGCATAGATGAATTATAAACATTTTCCACACAAAAGCCACACTAACCGTCGCTTGAGCCCCCCTATCTTAAGTGAATTGACTGAAATTAGCCAATTTAGATGCTGCTTATAGGGCAATTTGTTGATTTTGGCCAAAACACGCTATTTTCAGGCAGGGTTAAAAAATCATAGGATGATTCATTCTGACCGAGCCGGATGAGGTGCGGCCCCGGGCTGATCGACTGTGGCAGAAGCTGTTTTTTGCTAAGGTCATGGTTTTGTTGACATTAAATGTCTGATTTTTTGGCGTCGGCGGCCATGGTTGCGGCTTATTTTTTGCTTGGCCCCAGTGTAGGGCCCAGCGTGGCCATCCCTTGATGACGGATTGAAAAAAAGTGTATCTTTTTGTTGA
>JAGNPU010000083.1 GCA_017989485.1 Neisseriaceae bacterium | reverse complement strand
GCCACCACCGTGTTTGTCGGCACGGCCAACTCCAGCCTGAACCAGCTGGGCTTTTATCAAAAAGCCGGCTTTCGCCTCAGCCACATCGTGCCCAACTACTTCATCGACCATTACCCTGACCCCATTATCGAAAATGGCTTAAGGGCGCTAGACATGGTGTATTTAAAGCACACTCGCCCATGAGCCCGAGCCGAAAAATCATCCACATCGACATGGATGCCTTTTATGCCTCCGTCGAACTGCGCGATGCACCCCACCTGCGCGGCAAGCCGGTGGTGGTGGCCTGGGACGCCTCACGCTCCGTCATTTGCGCCGCCTCATACGAGGCCCGTGCCTACGGCCTGCGTTCGGCCATGTCGGTGGGTCAGGCCAAAAAACTGTGCCCGCACGCGATTTATATTCCGCCCAACTTCCACAAATACCATGCCGTGTCCCAGCAGGTTCAGGCCATTTTCAAACAGCACACCGATTTGATTGAGCCGCTGTCCTTAGACGAGGCGTATTTAGACGTCACCCACAACAAGCAAGGCTATGCCGTCGCCACCGAGCTGGCGGCCGTCATTCGCCAACAAATTTTTGACGCCACCGGCCTCACCGCCTCGGCCGGCATTGCGCCAAATAAATTTTTGGCCAAAATTGCGTCAGACTGGCGCAAGCCCAACGGCCAGTTCGTGGTCAAGCCGCACCACATCCAAACCTTTTTAAAAGCCCTGCCGTTGGACAAGGTCCCTGGCGTGGGCAAGGTCACCCTCAACAAGCTGCACCAGCTGGGCTACACCATGGTCAGCGACCTGCACGACGTCGACGTGGCCCAATTAATGCACTATTTTGGCCGCTACGGCTACCGCTTACACCAGCTGGCCCAGGGCATAGACCATAGGCCGGTAGAACCCAACCAGGTTCGCCAGCAGGTGTCTAAGGAAACCACGTTTAACGGTGACTTAACCTTGGCCGAGGCGGCCCTACATTTGCCAGAGCTGATGCACGACCTGTGGCGCAGCTGCGAACACAAGGCCATTTTTGGCCGCAGCCTCACCCTCAAACTCAAAACCCATCAGTTTCAAAGCATTACCCGCTCGCTCACGTTCGACGACTACATCACCCAGGCTGCAGAATTGACTCAGGGCACCGAATTGCTGCTGTCGCGCCTGGATTTACCGGCGTCACAACGCTATCGCCTCATCGGCCTAGGGCTAAGCCTTTTTGCCGATGGCGAGCACCCACCCGAACCTTATCCCCTATTTGAAGACTAAACGGTAAATGAAGCAGCCACACCCAGCAGGGCCTATGCTATGATTTCAAGCATGAAGCTTAGCCAATCTACTCACGAAAAAGGGGCGTTATGAAACTGAACCATCTTGTGGGCGCACTTGCCGCCACCTTACTGCTTGCCGCCTGTGGCGACAAAGAAGCAGACACCAACACCGCCAACCTCAGCTGTGACTCTGAAGCCGCCCGCCTGGGCATCCAACAGGCGGTCGAACAAGACATCCTCGATGGTTTGGCCCACAATCAGGCCACCGCCGGCCTCTATGATTTAAACCAGGTGAAAGAAAACCTGGCCTCGACCCGATTTGAATTGAACAATGTGACCGCCGAAGCCGGCCCCGACGCCAGCACCACCCTTTGCAAGGCCCAAATCGGCTATAGCTTTGCCGCCTCGGTGACGCAAACGGCCAAAGCCAATTACGAAGCCATGGGCCGCAGCGACTATGCGCAATACCTGAAAACCACCCTGGCGGACACTGGGTTTAGCCAGTCCGGCAGCGTGTTAAACAAAGACATCAGCTACAGCATCCGCAAAACCGAAGCCATGCCGGAAGTCAAAGTGAATGATGTGCCCCAGCTGTCGTCTATGCTGTCGTCGGCCATTTTGTTTGCCAGCGTCAGCCAAGACGCCATCAACAAACAAAAAACCGAATCGGAAGATCCACTGTTGGATTTACTGAAAGAAAAAACCGAGATGACCGAGGACGGCACGCTGACCGATGAAGCAGCCCCTGCGACTGAGGGCACCAACACCGGTGATTTAAACAACGCCATTCGCCAAAACGCCAACGCTCAGGACAATCTAGACGCCTTATGGAAGGCCCTGCCTACCGAGGTTAAAGACACCCTAAGCACCGAGCAAAAAACCTGGCAGCAATCCAAAACCCGTGCCTGCCAGTCGGCTGGTGGGGGCAATGCCGAGGCGCAAGAGCAAAATCGCTTGAGCTGTGACACCGATCAGGTATTGAAACGCATCCATTATCTGGATCAGTACACCTTACCGAAAAACATGTAGTGATAGGCACAAAAAAACCCTTCTTGCGAAGGGTTTTTTTTATGGCTTGATGACCCTGCTCGGCGCGGACAATAAGGTGTATATCCACCGTTGATCAGGGTTACTTGAATGACCTCACCACGCGTAAGCTGCAGTGATTTACCCATCCCCTTGTCGCCATCGAGCCACTCTAGCGGGCCTGAAGCATTAAGGATGGCTTTGGGCTTAAGCCTAACGGCCATCAGGGCCCAGCCTACGGCTGGCTGGATCCCCGCCTGCGCGAGGATGACGGCGCTTAGGGATACACTTAGCTGGCGTAGCGTGGGTCGCGACCCACGGGGGTTTAGCCTTGGTGCTGGGGCCGTGGGTCCGCGCGTTGGCCGTGACTAAACCATGCTCTCGCCTACAGCACCCGCGCCAGCCACATTCGGGCGCGCAGGCCCCAGTAGCTGGTGTAGCCGGTCACGCTGGTGTTCATCTGGCCCTGATACACAATCACCACCGTCGGCGTCACCTTCACCCGCCACTGCCCCGAAATCTTGCCCTGGGGGTCGTTGACGGTTTCGAAGGTGTAGCCATTGTCGGCCAAATATTGGCGCACCTCGGCCTCATCACCCGACTGCATGGCCACGCTGATCACCGGCACGCCGGCCGCCACCATTCTTTGCATATTGGGCGAGGTCAGCGTGCAGATCGGGCACCAAGTCCCCCAAAAATACAGCACGATGGGTGCTTTTTGACTGCGCTCGGCCAGCGAAAAAGCCTGTCCGTCTAGATTGGCCAGATGATAGGCCTGTGGCTCTGGCTGCACCGGCCGTCGATACCAGTCTACGGCGGTGCTGATCAGCAAAAACAGCAGCGCCCATTTGAACAGGTTTTTCAACCAGCGGCCTAATTTTTGGGTCATATGGGTCCTTAAAATACCAGCGTGGTGCCAACCCACACCATAATGGGTATGGTCACCAAGGCCAGCAGCGTCGACACAATCGTCGTCGAGGCGGCCAAATCCACATCGCCGTCATACTTGTGAAACACAATGGACGCCAGCGCAATGGTGGGCATGGTCGCCTGCACCAAAATCACCTGCGCCAGGGTCAGGTCCAGGTCAAACAGGCTGACCATGAGGATGGCCAACAGCGGCACCCCAAACAGCTTGAACAGCAGCGGCATGCCGAATGACTGCTTGGGCATGGTGCGGATTTTGGGCCACATGCCCGGCACCAAGAGCCCAATGTAAATCATCGCCAGCGGGCTGGCCACGTTGGCCAACATGGTGGTTAAGGCAATCAGAAACTGCGGCGCTTCAAACTGGATAAACCCTAGCCCCAGGCCCAGCACAATGGCCATCATCGGGATGTTGACCATGGCCTTTAACGACCGGAACGAGAACCGACTGTCTTTTTGCAGCATGAAGATGCCCAAAGACCACAGCACAAAGTCCATGCCCGCATCAAACACGGCCGCCAGTAAGGCGCCCTTAGGCCCAAACAAAATGGCGCACAGGGGAATGCCAATAAAGCCGGTGTTGCCCAAAGACGAAATAATGCTGATTTGACGCGCCCGTCGGGCCTCATACCCCAGGCCTTTGGCCAAGGCCCAACTGCACAGCAGCGCCACCGTATTTAAGCCCGCCGCACCGACAAAGGTCAGCAACACCAGCTTAAACATCTCACCATCCATTTTGAAATTAAAAATGCTAGACAAAATAATGCATGGCAAGGCCACATTGACGATGATTTGAATCAGCATGCCCTGGGTTTCTATCGACAAAGGCCGATTGCGCCGCAGCAACATCCCAATCAAAATCATCACCCCCATAATGCTCACCGAGGATAAGGTGGTCACAAACCCCATGGTCAATTCCTTAGTCGTTCATGTCGCTCATGGCTGCACAACCCAAGCTGTTTTTTAAAAAAGCCAAAATCACCGCCACCTCTTCTGCGGTTTGCTTTTGGGTGCCGTTGCCGGTGTGGCCGCCGCTGTCGCTGACGTACAAATAGGCCGGCGTGTGCTGCGCCTTCAGCTTGGCGTACAGCTTGATCGCATGGCCGGGGTGAACCCGGTCGTCGGTCAGGCTGGTGGTCAACAACACCGGCGGATAGGCCTTGGTCGCGTCCACTTGGTGATAAGGCGACAGGGCCTTCAGGCTGGCCTGATCCCCCGCTTTTTTCGGGTCGCCATATTCTTCTATCCAGCTCGCGCCGGCATACAGTTCGTCATAGCGCAACATGTCGGTCAACGGCACTTCGCACACCATGGCCCCCAAACACTCGGGCGCGCGCACATAGGCGCTGGCCACCATGAGGCCACCGTTGCTGCCGCCCTGAATGGCGATTTTGGCGGCGCTGCTGCGGCCGCTGGCGCTCAAATCGGCCACTACCGCCAGCAAATCGTCCACGCTTTTGTGCTTGTTATGTCCCTGGGCCGCCTTGTGCCAACGCGGACCGAATTCTCCGCCGCCACGCACGTTGGCCAACACAAACGCGCCGCCCTGCTCCACCCAATGCTTGCCGATGGTGCCGAGGTAATGCGGCAGTTCCGCCACCCCAAAGCCACCGTAAACGTACACCAAAGTCGGCGTGTCTGGCCCTGCCTGTTTGCCCACCCAAAAATAGGGAATGGCCACGCCGTCGGCGCTGGTGGCCCAATGTTGCGCCACCTCAACGCCGGTGGCGTCAAACTGTTTGGGCTGGCGTCGCACCACCACCAGCTCCATTAAAGAAACGTCTAGGGCAAACAGCGTCAGCGGGGTCACAAAATCGCTGCAGGCCACGTAAATCAAATCGCTGCCCCAAGGCTGATCCACCATGTCGATGGCGCCGCTAGGCAGGTTGGGGCTGGCCAAAGCATGCCAGCCTTGGGCGTCGTAGCGCCAAACGGCCAAACGGCCCTGCACCCCATCCAGCAAATTCAACACGATATGGTTTTTGGTGGTTTCAACACACTCTAGGGCTTGGGTTTCGGTCGGCTCAAACAGCACCACGGCGGTTTTCAACATGCCCTTATTCAAGGGCAAGGCCAACAGGCTGCCGGCGCGGTAGCTGTGCTTGTTGCGCGACCAGTCTTCGGTCAGGCGCACCAACAGCTGGCCGGCAATATAGCCTACGATTTCACTGGTTTTCGGCAGCCGTAACGGCACCGGCTGTAAGTCTGGCCCGACCACCAAATAGGTTTTTTGAAAAAAACTGCTGGCCGCCTCAATCAAATCGATCGGCGTGCCCTTAGGGTCTAAATAACGCCAGGCGTTGACCATCATGTCGCTGTGGTCAATTTGATACACCGGCGTGCCCTCGCTAAAGCTTTGCCCCCGCTCGATCAACCACACTTCGCGCGAGTAGCCCGCTTCGGTACACTGACGCTCGTCCCAGGCGGGACACACCCACACGCTGTCCTCATCGCGCCAGGCGATGTGGTTTTTGCCCAAGGGAAAATGCAGTCCGCCGGGCACTATCTGGCCCGTGGCCAAATCAAACTCTACCGTATACGCCGCATCACGTCCGGCCGCACTCAGGCTGAGCAATACCCGCAGCGGTTGCGCCACATAGTGGGACACGCCATCCAAATACACGTCATCATTCAAAATGGCGTCGAAGTCGGCCACGTTAAACAACACCTGCCAGTCAGGCATCCCCGCGCGGTACGTCGTGGTTGAGGCAACCCGATACACGCCTTTGGGGTAGTCGGCACACTGATAGAAATGGTACATGCTGGCGCGGTGTTCTTGGCAAAAAGGAATTTGCTTCTCGTCTTGCAAGGTCTGCAAGACCGCTTGGGCGGTGTCATGAAAATAGGGCGACTGCATGAAGGTGTGTTGGGTTTGGTGGTTTGCTTCGGCCACAAAGGCCAGCGTGGATTCATCCAATGATTCTAAATGCTGATAGGGGTCTGTAGTCATGATCGCTAATGAGGGAAAAAGGCACACATAAAAAAACCACCTCACTGAGCAAGATGGCTTCAAAGTTATGCTTTATTATCCAAGACATTAGCTTAAAGAGCAATGGCTAAACGCACGGCGGTGGCGCCAATAAGTGCTGCCAGCCTTCTGGCTCATCCCACCGCATCCGCGGCAGGTGCGTAACCGTCTGATTATAGGTGGCATCGTACAGCAGCTGCTGCCACACCGGGGTTAAGCTGCCCATAATGTCGGGCTTGTCGTCGATTAAATAATCGCCCTGAACCAGGGTTTTGTCCTTGGTTAAAATCATTTTTTCTGGCCATTCCGGCCCGAGGTGATGCGCGACCCACTGGTATTTCTCGGCCACGCAATAGGGGTTTTGCAACAGCGGCGAGGTGCAAATGCGCACGTCGTGGCCCGCCGCCACCAAGGCCTTAATGGCGGCAACCGCCCCCGACACCGGCGGCAGGTCTCGAAAAAAACCGGGCGCGTAACACACCGCCCCCACCCGCGCGCGCAGGTGCTCAGGATAGTCCATAGAGGCCCGAAAAGACCGCCGCGCCTCGGGCGGCAGCGGCGCAACGTCGCTATAGGCGGCCCGCCACTTTAACCGCAGCCCTTGCTCAAAGTCGGCCAGTACGCCATCTTGATCGATTAATAACAGCATGGCCTAGGCCACCAACGCCAGAAGTTTGGCAAAAGCGTCGTCAAAGCCGACCAGGCCTTCTTGCTGTAGCCTTAAGGCCAGCCCTTCTAAGTCAATGCCCAGCGCCGCCGTATCGGCCAATACCTGCTGGGCCGTGGCCACGTTTTCGATGAGGCTTAAACGGCCTTGGCCATGATGCACAAACGCCTCTAACGTGGCCGCGGGCACGGTGTTAATCGTCGGTGCCCCCATGACTTCTTCCACATACATCACGTCCGAATACGCCTTGTTTTTGGTGCCGGTAGAGGCCCACAACAGGGGCAATACGCGCGCGCCGCGTGAGGCCAGGGCCTTAAACGGGGCCCCCTCAAAAAACGCCTGCCACTGGGCAAATGCGGCCTTGGCTAAGGCCACGGCCACCTTGCCTTGTAATCCTTCAGGCAAGGTCGGGTCAAGGGTGGCGTCGATGCGCGACAGGAAGAAGCTGGCCACCACAAACACCTCATCCAAGGCGTTACCCTGCCCCATGCGCTCAATCAACCCTTGCACATAGGCGTCATAAGCCTTATGCACCTGCCGCAAAGAGAACAGCAGCGTCAGGTTGACGTTCACGCCCGCCGCCACCAGCTGGGTCAAGGCCGCAATCCCGGCGTCGGTGGCCGGCACCTTAATCAACACGTTGGG
>JAGNPU010000082.1 GCA_017989485.1 Neisseriaceae bacterium | reverse complement strand
GCCATGGTGCCCGCGCCGATAAAGCGCACCTTAGTGGCCCAAATGCTCATGGCAAAAGCAGAGATGCTCATGCCCTCAGGCATGGGATTGACGGCGGTTAAATACGGTACGGCCACGCCCCAGGAAATCAAAATCCCCACCAGCATCGCCATGCCGCCGACAATGCCGACCAAATAACCCGCCCCTACCAGCGCCACGGAAAACCCCATCGGCACTTGGAAAATGGCCTTGCCCGCGCTAAACCAATAGCTGGCGCTGTCGGACAAAATGCGAAAGCCTGCGGTACACAGGCTAATAAAGGCCGCAATCAAGCTGCCTTCCACAATGTCGCGCATGCCGCCTTCGCTCTTGCTGGGGACGGTTTTCTCGGCCTCTGTTTTATGGTCGTTGATGTGGCCGGCCTTCAAAATTTCAGCCGCCGCCACGCCTTCGGGATAGGGCAAGGTCGATTTCACCACCATGACCTGACGCAAAGGCACGGTAAACACCACGCCCAAAATCCCGCCGGCGGCGCAAATAATGGCCGTTTGCCAAAACGGAAAATCCTGCCAGTAGCCCAACATCAAGAGGCCTGGCAGGACAAAAATAATCGATGACAGCGTCCCAGCGGCCGACGCCTGGGTTTGCACCATATTGTTTTCAAGAATGTTCGAGTGCGCAAACATTTTTAAAACCGCAATAGAAATCACGGCAGCGGGTATCGAAGAGGCAAAGGTCAGCCCTACTTTCAATCCCAAATACACGTTTGAGGCGGTGAAAATCACCGTGATTAAAGCCCCCAGAATCATCCCTCTTAAGGTCAATTCCTTCAGGTGATCAGCTGCGGGGTGGGCAGTTGACTTCATCATATTATTCTCCGACTATTCATTTAAGCAAACATTATTTCCCTTTGGACAAAGTCTTGTCAAAGAAAAAACCAATTCATTTGCGTCTGCACCACCTGATCGTGCAAACGCATACCATAAAAGCATAAGCCGCCTAAAGCTTTTAGGCGGCTTATGCTCAATCTTTGCGTATCACGCTTAAGGCTTCTTAAAAGCCATCATATAATTCACCGACACGTCGTCGACCAAGGCATAGCGCTTGGTCAAGGGGTTGTAAGTCAGGCCGCTCTGGTCGACCAAAGTCAGGCCCACCTGACGGCACATGCGCACCATCTCAGAGGGCTTGATGAATTTTTTATAATCATGAGTGCCCCGCGGCATCAGGCCCAAAACGTATTCGGCCCCAATGACGGCCTGCACGTATGATTTTGCATTACGGTTCAGCGTCGACAGGAATACCCAACCGCCCGGCTTGGCCAACTCGGCGCAGGCACGAATCACGCTGGCCGGATCGGGCACGTGCTCAATCATTTCCATACAGGTCACCACGTCAAAGCTGGCCGGCGCACGCAGCGCCAAGTCTTCTACGCTGACGCACTGATAGTCTATGTTCAGCCCCCCCTCAAGCGCGTGTAGCTGGGCGATTTGCAGCGACTTTTTGGCCATGTCGGCCCCGGTCACGGTCGCGCCTGCCTTGGCCATGGCCTCAGACAAAATGCCACCGCCGCAGCCGACGTCTAACACGTTTAGCCCCGCCAACGGCGCATGCTGGGCAATAAAGCCCAGGCGCAGGGGATTGATCTCGTGTAAGGGCTTAAAGTCGCCGTTTAAATCCCACCAGTTGTGTGCCAGCTGGCTGAATTTATCGATTTCGCTTTGATCTATGTTTTGCTTTACTGCTGATTCTTGAGGCATATCGATCTCCAAAATGCTCAGTGGGCGGGCCATGGGCACACCCGTTATGTTTGGTCACGCGATGGGGCTATTTTGCCACATCCACGCCGCCACGTCAGCTTGGCTTTCGCCAGCCACGGCGGCGATTAACGGCTGAATACCGAATCTGGCGTGGCCGCTTCGGGACGGTCTAAAGGATTGCTAAACCACAGCGTATCCACCCCGTCGGCAGGGCGCACCATGGTGGCGCGCTTGGGCGCGCGCTGCTTGTGGTACAGCACAAACCACTCGTTGTTTTCCCGCGGCCGATGGCCCATCCACACGGGCGCCCAACCAGCCGGATCGGCCTTGCCCATCATGATGAACGGTTCGCGCTTGGCCGTATTAAGCCAATAGGCGCAATCATTCAGCTGATACTCAAACGTCTGTATCGGCAGGCTGCTGTATTCACGCCAGGCGGTCAACAGCACCAGCTGACGCGACTGCGCCTGAATGCACACCTTGCCTGATTCGATGGCCGCCAGGGTTTTTTCATCGAAGCTGCTGACCATTTGGTCCACCACCGGCCGATAGCTTTTGATTTTGTCCAACCAGGGCAAAAACAGGCTTAACATCAACACCCAGACCAGGGTCATGCCCGCAGCCCAGTTGGTGACGGCCTGTCGGCCCCGCAGATGGCGTCGGGTCACGGCCCACACCCAGATGCAGGTCATTAACAAGCCAAACACAATGGCGAAGGTGTAAAGCTTAGGCACGTAATAAGGGCTAAAGTACAGCGCCCGCTCGGCCAGCTTCTCTGGCCAGCCAAAGTTCATTGCCAAAAAGCCGAGCCAGATATACAGGGCCAAAGCGCCAAACGTCATGACGCCAAACCAGTTCAAAAAGGCCGCTGGACCACGGCGTAAATTGTCGAGCTGGGCACCGCCCAATACGGCCAATGGCAAGAGCAGCGGCAAGGCATTTTCCGTCACCTGCTGGTTACCCAGGCTCAAAATAAACAGTATGGTCAAAAACCAAAAGCCACAAAACTTGAGCATAAACGCCGACACGTACTGGCGACGATAAAGCGTCCACAGCGCCAGCGGCCAGGCCGGAAACGCCGACCAGCTCACCACGGTGAGGTAATAACCCAGATTGCTGAAAAACTGTCTAAAGCTTAAATGATTGAGCTGGCCTAAGGCGTATTGATCCCACCAAAACGCAAAGGCGTCGGGATTGGCTTTGGCCAAGGCATTGGGCCACAAAAAGCCCAGCGGCACCGCCACCACCACCGCAAAAGAAAGCGTAATGGCGTAGGCCTTGATGCGCCAGCGGGCATAAAACAGCAGAAACAAGGCCACCATCAACATCAAAAACACGCTGAGCAGATTCGACGACAGAAACACGATGACCCAAGACAGGCCCAATAAGAAGCCGGACAGCGCCGGACGCGTTTGCACCGTACTGAAGGCGTAAAACGCCATGGCATAGCCCATAAACGTGGCCGCCATGCTGTCCATGGTGTGGCCGGTCATCATCATGCCGGCACAGCCGATCAGAATCAACACCACGCTGCGGCCATGTCGCCGCCCCAACAAGGCCCGCCCCGCCATCCCGGCAAAGGTCAGCGCCAAGGCCATAAAGAACGGTGTGGCCAGGCGCGTGGCGGCATAGGCATCGAGCAGCCACGGCGAGAACACGTGTTGAAACACCGCCGCCACCCACAAGTACAGCGGCGGGGTTTCTAAATACCAAAACCCATGCACGTTCGGCGCCACCACCGAGCCATAGGCCAGCATGTCGGAAACCGCCTCATAAATATAAGGCTCGTGTGGCTTCCATAAGTCATGAGAGAAAATACCCGGCCAAAGCCACACAAAGCACAGCAGCAATAGCACCCACGGTTTTTCCGTGGGTTTTACCCGCTGCTCGTCCTGAGGAGATTTATAAGTGAACATACGCCCATATAAGTGTGCTGAAAGGCCTCAGTGTACCAAAATACGCCTATGATGAGGCAAAAACGGCAATAAAAAAGACAGCCTAAGCTGTCTTTTGTCTGTTCTGTATCGATTAACGTTTGAACATATTGCCGAATTTTTGTTGGAATTTATCAACGCGGCCGGCGCTGTCAACGATTTTTTGTTTGCCAGTGTAGAATGGGTGACATTCTGAACAAACCTCAATGCTGAACACGTCTTTAGTCATGGTCGATTGGGTTTCAAAGGCATTGCCGCAAGAGCAAGTCACTTGCACTGCGTGGTATGCTGGGTGGATATCTTTTTTCATGTGGTTTTCCTTAACTACTTTTAATAAGCGGACACAGGGATTTTGCCTGTGCTTCAAAAAATTTCAAGTGGCACATTATCTAATGCCTGCCTGGCAAATGCAAGCTTTAAGCATTATTTATCAATTAGCCACGGCGCCATGTGGTAGCGGCGCCACCATCTTCCAAGATCACGCCCTGGGCGGCCAACTCATCGCGAATTCGGTCCGATTCGGCCCAATCCTTGTTGGCACGGGCATCTTTGCGCTGTTGGATCAGCGCATCAATCGCCTCGTTGCTCAAACCCTTGCCGTCGGTGCCGATTTCCTGATGCAAAAAGGCTACTGGCGCACGTTCCAGCAGGCCCAACAAATTGCCTAAGGCTTTTAAGCAGCCGGCCAGATGCGCGTCTTTGCTTTTGTTCACTTCGTTGGCCAGTTCAAACAGCACCGCCACCGCCTCTACGGTATTGAAGTCATCGTTCATGGCCGCAAAAAACCGCTGGCAATACGCATTGGCGTCTGGTGTGGCCACAAAGTCGGCCGCAGCCACCTGATTCAGCGCCGTGTACAAACGTTTGAGCGAACTGCGGGCGTCGGCCAAATGCACGTCTGAATAATTCAAAGGGCTACGGTAGTGGGCGCGCAGAATAAAGAAGCGCACCACTTCCGCATCAAACTGGCTCAAGACTTCGCGTATGGTGAAAAAATTGCCCAAAGACTTAGACATTTTCTCATTGTCGACGCGGATAAAACCGTTGTGCATCCAGTAGTTCACAAAGCCATGATTGTGGTCATGGTCGTCACACTGGTGGGCACCGCAGCTTTGGGCAATTTCGTTTTCATGGTGGGGAAACTGCAGGTCGGCACCGCCGCCATGAATGTCAAAATGAGGCCCCAAAATTTGCTCGCTCATGGCCGAGCACTCAATGTGCCAGCCTGGGCGGCCTTCGCCCCATGGGCTAGTCCAGCTAGGCTCACCGGCTTTTGCCGCTTTCCACAACACAAAGTCCAGCGGGTCTTTCTTATGACCGTCGACCTCGATGCGCTCGCCGGCACGCAAATCGTCTAGGCTTTTGCCAGACAGGCGGCCATAGTCGGCAAACGTACGCACGGCATAATACACGTCGCCGTTGGCGGCCGCATAAGCCTTGCCGTTGGCAATCAGGCGCTCAATCAGGGCAATCATGTCGTCGACGTGATGGGTGGCGCGTGGCTCATGATCCGGTCGCAAAACGCCCAAAGCCTCAGAGTCCTCATCCATGGCGTCAATAAAGCGCTGGGTCAAAGCCTGAATGGTTTCGCCATTTTCTAAGGCCCGCTGAATGATTTTGTCGTCAATGTCGGTAATGTTGCGCACATAGGTTAATGGGTAGCCCAATACACGCAACCAGCGAGTCACCATGTCAAACGCCACCATCACGCGGGCATGGCCCAGGTGACAATAATCATAAACCGTCATGCCACACACATACATGCGGACATTCTGCTCATCGATGGGTTTAAACAGTTCTTTTTTGCGACTCAAGGTATTGTATATCTGTAACATATGCACGCTTTCTCACCCCTTAAGGTGGCATCATTAATCGGCCCTAGGCTTTTACGTTATGCTTCTTCTGGTTTTAAAACGCTTAAATCGGTTTGGTTGTCGCTGACCTGCTCTGCCACCACGGCCGCTTCTGCAGCCAAGGCTTTTTGCTCGGTCAGGTAGCGGTTGATGGCAAACACCAAGTCGCTCGTGCCTTCATGGCTTAACGCACTGATGCTGAACAGGCGCGGCGTGGTCAAATCAAACTCAAAGCGGTCGTCTGGCGCAGGATAATCCCAACCGATGGCGGCCAAGAATTCATCAATGCGTGGCTGACGTTCTTCTTCAGGAATCATGTCAAACTTATTCAACACCAACCAACGGGGCTTATCGTATAACTCTTCGTCATATTTACGCAACTCTTCAATCAACGCCAGGGCTTCGTCGGCAGGGCTCACGCCTTCGTCAAAGGGGGCCAAATCCACCACGTGCAGCAGCAAGCCGGTACGCGACAGGTGACGCAAGAAGCGATGACCTAGGCCAGCACCTTCGGCAGCGCCTTCAATCAGGCCCGGAATATCGGCCATCACAAAGCTGTTGTTTTCATCCATGCGCACCACGCCCAAATTAGGGTGTAAGGTGGTAAACGGGTAATCGGCCACCTTAGGACGCGCGGCCGAAACGGCGCGAATCAAGGTAGATTTACCGGCATTGGGCATGCCCAATAGGCCCACGTCGGCCAAGATTTTCAGCTCTAGCTGCAGCACACGGTATTCGCCCTCTTCACCTGGCGTACACTGGCGCGGCGCGCGGTTCACCGAAGACTTAAAGTGAATATTGCCCAAACCGCCTTTGCCGCCTTTGGCCAACACCACGCGCTGATCGTGATGGGTTAAGTCGGCAATGACTTCTTCAGTGTCCACGTCGACAATCAACGTGCCCACGGGCATGCGCAGCTCAACGTCGTCAGAGCCTTTGCCATAGCGATCGGCGCCATGGCCTTTTTCACCGTGTTTGGCCTGATAGCGCTTCACAAAACGGTATTCCACTAGGGTGTTGACGTTTTCGTCGGCAATCGCGATCACGCTGCCGCCTTTGCCGCCATCCCCCCCATCCGGACCGCCGCGCGGCACAAATTTTTCACGTCTAAAACTAGAGGCACCGTTGCCGCCCTTGCCTGCCACGACTTCAATTTTTGCTTCATCAATAAATTTCATGTTCTTTACCTGGTTGATGCGTAGCTTCTCAGGTAGGCCTAAGCCATGGTCCTGGCCTACCTGAAAAGCCAAACAGTTGTGTCCTATGCGCCCGACCCAAAACAATACAGACGCATAAATAAAAATAGCCCCATCTGATTAGATAGGGCTACTTTGCTCGAACGTACTTACTCGTCTGCGCCGGTATAAGGCTTAACGTTTACGGTCTTGCGGTTGAAACGACTTTTGGTCGTGAATTCAACATAACCGTCCACTTTTGCAAACAAGGTATGGTCTTTGCCCATGCCTACGTTGGTACCAGCATGAAAACGTGTACCACGTTGGCGAACAATGATTGAACCAGCTGGAATCAATTCACTGCCAAATACTTTAACGCCTAAGCGTTTAGCTTCTGAGTCGCGGCCGTTTCTAGAACTACCGCCTGCTTTTTTAGTTGCCATTAGTTTTTACTCCTGATTACTTAGAAATCGCATCGATGCGAATTTCGGTATAATTCTGACGATGACCCTGGGTTTTTTGTGAATGCTTACGACGACGCATTTTGAAAATGCGGATTTTATCGCCGCGTCCGTGGGCAACAATTGTTGCTTGCACAGAGGCACCAGCCACCATTGGGCTACCTACTGCTAGATCTTCACCGTCAGCAATCATCAATACTTCTTCAAGTACGATTTGGCTGTCGAGTTCTGCAGGTATCTGTTCTACTTTTAATTTTTGGCCAACGGTAACTTTATATTGTTTACCGCCAGTTTTTATGACCGCGTACATACTCAACTCCGAACATTAAATTTGATGTCCCG
>JAGNPU010000081.1 GCA_017989485.1 Neisseriaceae bacterium | reverse complement strand
TCACCCGAGTTATTGATTTAATAGACAATAAATAATGTCTTTTAAATTTTATCCTAGAATAATATAACTAATCAATAGAAGACCTTGATCGTCGACAAAATAATGTCAACAATAATTGTGATTGTGCTGACTTAGGGGAGATGGGTGCCCCAAAATAGGCTGTTGACGCTGATTTTGGGTGGGTTGAGGTGGGTTAGGCGGGCCGACGGTGTGTTTTCATGGTCTGGGTTGTGCGGTGGGCACACGACCACAACATGAGGAGGATAGGCTTTGTTGCACGCTGTGGGCGCCACTGCTTTTGCCGTCGCTTTGGGCCGCTCTACGGCCTCATTCGGCTTAACCCGCTGTGTAGGGGACATGCTGGCCCTACGCAATGGCAGCCGTTTTGTCGGCATTGTTTACTCAGTGTGTTGATTGGCAAAAGAGGGTGTGCTTATGTGCAGAAGCTGCTTGTTGGACCCTATAGACGAAAAAAACCAGCTATTGAGCTGGATTTTTAATCTCTACCTTGTCGATGACCAAAGCGATTGAGCTTTGGTGCCCAGGGACGGACTCGAACCGTCACACCTTGCGGCGGGGGATTTTGAGTCCCCTGCGTCTACCAATTTCGCCACCTGGGCAGGTGAAGATTTGTTTCAAGGAGCGTATTATAGCTGAAAACAAAGGGCTGTAAAGCTATTTATCCATCTTTTTTCAAGCTTAAGGCATAGTCGTACAATACCTTTTTGTTTTCATTGGTGATTTTGCTGCCTAGCTCGGCCGCTTGTTTGGTGGGCAACTGGCTGGTTAACACCTTCATCACGTGTTCCGTGGCCTCTGATAGGTCGCTTTGGGCCACGGCGGCGGCCGCGTCCAGAATCAACACCATCTCGCCGCGGGTTTGGTTGCGGTCGGCGCTCACTTGGGCCAATACCTCGGCCACGGTGCCGTCGATAAAGGTTTCAAAGGTTTTGGTGATTTCACGCGCCATCACCAGGCGGCGATCTGGGCCCAATACCGCAAGCATGTCGGCCAGCGCGGCTTCGATGCGGTGTGGGGTTTCGTACATGATGACGGTATAGGGGGTTTCCTGCCATTTTTGCAACAGGGTTTGGCGCTCTTTGCTTTTTGGGGGCAAAAAGCCGGCAAAGTAAAAGTTGGCGCTGGTCATGCCGGCCACGCTTAAGGCCGCAATCACGGCGCTGGGGCCGACGATGGGCGACACCTTATAGCCTTTGGCGCGGATGGCTTGGGCCAATCTGGCGCCTGGGTCGCAAATGGCCGGCGTGCCGGCATCGGACACCTGTACCACCACTTGGTCGTTGGCCAAGGCGTCGGCCACCTTATCCACCATTTGCCGTTCATTGTGCTCGCGCACGCTGACCATTTTGGTTTTGATGCCGTAGGCGGCCAGCAGCTGGCCGGTGACGCGGGTGTCTTCGGCGCAAATCAAATCGGCCCGTTCTAACACCGCCAACGCGCGCAGGGTAATGTCACTTAAGTTTCCAATTGGGGTGGCTAACACATATAATGTTTGTGTTTGAATGGTTGCTTGTGCTTGTGAATAATGTGTTTGCACGCCGGGGCTTTCTGTTCAACAGTGAGGGACTAAGCCATCACTATACCACTGATGCCCTTGGTCATCTTCAGAATCATGTGGACGACTCGGGCGGCGAACGCTCGTTGGAAAGGGTGTTGATGAAACTAAATCATCCCGTCGGTGCCCAAGCAGAAGACCGGGCTTTGGCGTTTTTGTGCCAACAAGGCCTGTCGCTCGTGGCCAGAAATTGGCATTGCGGACATGGTGAAGTGGATTTGGTGATGAAAGAAGGCCCCACTTGGGTCTTTATTGAAGTAAAATATCGGCAACAGCTGCATTTTGGTGGGGCCGCCTACAGCATTACCCCGCACAAGTTGGCCAAGTTACAGCGCACCATAGTGCATTATATGCAGGTGCATAAAATACACCGCGAAGCGTGTCGACTAGACGCGGTACTCTGCCAGGCGCAAGAGGCGCCGGTTTGGTTAAAAAATATATTGGGATGAGTTTATGAGCTTAGTTGATCGAGTCAGTGCGCACTTTGCCGAGAGCATTGAAGCAAAAAAACAGTGTCAAGACATACTGCCAGAAGCGGTCGCCGAAGGCGTGCAGCTGATGGTGAACACCTTGATGATGGAAGGCAAGCTATTGGCCTGTGGCAACGGTGGTTCTGCCGCCGATGCGCAGCACTTTGCCGCCGAAATGGTGGGCCGCTTTGAGCAAGAGCGCCCAGGCCTGGCCGCCATTTCCTTGGCAACCGACACCTCGGCGTTAACCGCCATTGGCAATGACTACGAATTTGATTTGATTTTTTCAAAGCAGGTGCGTGCCTTGGGCAAGGAAAACGACGTGCTGTTGGCCATTTCCACGTCCGGCAATTCTGCCAACGTGGTGGAAGCGGTTCAAGCAGCCCACGAAAAAGGCATGAAGGTGATTGCGCTGACCGGTAAAGACGGCGGCAAGATTGCGGCCTTGTTGAACGGTGATGACGTTTTGTTAAACGTGCCCCATCACCGGACGGCCAGGGTACAAGAAATTCATATATTGTTGATTCATGCGCTGTGTGATGGCGTGGATTATATGTTGTTGGGCGGTGATTAAGCCGTCTCCCCAAACAGAATAAGGATGAATGATGAAACGTTGGCTTAAGACTTTGGTAGTGAGCACGGTATTGGTGAGTGGTTTGACGGGTTGTCCTGCCTTCATCGTCGGCGGTGCCGCCGTGGGCGGATTGGCGGCAACGGATCGGCGCAGCGTCGGTGCCCAAACCGATGACAGCGTGATTGAGGCCCAGGTGGCGGCGAGCATTGCCAACTACTGGAAAGCCAATCCCGTGGCCGAAGGGCAGCCGCAGCCGAATGTGAAAGTGGTCAGCTATAACCGTCATGGGCTATTGTTGGGCTATGTGGCCAATGAGGCGGAAAAAACCATGGCCGAACGGGCTTTACGCGCCCAGCCTAACGTGGCCAAGATTTACAATTACATCAACGTGGCACCGAATGCCCGCAAGTTTGGCGACGTCAGCCAAGACACGTGGATTACCTCGAAAATCCGCACCAACCTATTAAACGCCAAAGGGTTTATTCCCAACCGCGTTAAGGTGGTGACCTATGATGGCGTGACCTATGTGTTTGGGATTTTGACGCCGGCAGAGCAAACGGCGGCCACCACTCAAATCAGCGCCACCTCCGGCGTGAAGCGGGTGGTGACGTTGTACGAAACGTTTACCGCAACAGATGAACCCGTTGCCGAGCCGGTGCAATAGCCACCGTGCGCAGCCATTAGGGTTGATCAGCAGCCATGCTCAGCATGGCTGCTTTTTTTATGCGCTGGGCGCGTTGGGCTGGAGGATGGCCAGTAGCTGCAGCGCCTGTTCTGGGGGCAGTCGGCCCTGAGCGAGCCTGACCGTGGCCGCGCCTAAGGCTTGATACAGCGGGGTTTCTTCGGGTGACAGCGCCTGTACATGTGCGGCGACGGTGTCGACGTCACCGCGCACTATCGGTCCGGTCAGCGCGGCCTGTGGGCCAAGCCGCTGATGGTTGAGCAAGCTTTGCTGCATTAAGCCACCGACTAAGGCGCGGTTTTGTGTGCTGGACAAGCCCAGGGGCGCCAAAACGTCTTCGGCAAAGCCGGCCAGCGTCACCAA
This sequence comes from Neisseriaceae bacterium, assembly GCA_017989485.1. Taxonomy (GTDB): domain Bacteria; phylum Pseudomonadota; class Gammaproteobacteria; order Burkholderiales; family Neisseriaceae; genus JAGNPU01. The sequence goes on along the minus strand of JAGNPU010000081.1, from coordinate 3,931 downwards.
ATAGTTGGCGCTGATCGACAGCGCCGCATGGTAGCGGGCACGGTATTCTGGGGCCAGAGGGAAGGGCTTGAGGCCTAAGGCTTGGGCCAGTCGCTCCAGCAAGGCGAGTTGCTCGGGCTCGGCGTCGAGGGCGGCGAGGTGGCCGGCCAGGGTGTGGATGCTGGTGTCGACGTCGGCAAAGGCGAAAACCGGATGTAGGCTGGCGGTGGCGACCCCCTGCTGGGCCAACGGGGCTAAGGCTTCACGGCCTTTGGCGCCGCTGCAATGCAGGACGAGGGTTTGGGGCGTGAGCCAGGGGCATAATGCCAAGGCTTGGGCCGCGGATTCGATGGCGTCATCGGGGGTGCTGATTAAGACGATATCTGCTGCTGGCAAGTCGCTGATTTGTGTTACTATTTTTGCTGTGGTAAAACGAGGTGTCCATGCGGCGGCTTGATGCGGGTCGCGACAATGAATATGGCTTAATTTTAGCCAGTCTGATTGTTGCCACAGGCATGCCAGCGTCTGGCCCACGCGGCCTGGCCCAATAATGTGAAAAGTAAGCGACATCTCGGTTTCCTTGCCTTAATTGATCATTGAATCTTTAAGATTATAAATGGTAAACTTGAGTGATTGAAAAAAACTATATAAAGTAAAAAGCGCCTATATGAAATCGGTTTTAGAGGTTAAGTCAGCACGTTTGGATGCCTTATGCATCCAGCTGAAAACAGCAGACACAGAACGCCTGGCGCCCGCGCTGGCGAGTCGATTCAAACAGCTGACCGACGTGGGCAGCGTGCCCTTCGTGCTTGACGTAAACGAGCTAGAAGACGTCTGGTCGGTCGATTTTACCAAACTATTGGCCTTATTTACCCAGACGGGCCTGCGTATTATTGGCTTACGCCACGATGATCAGCAAGTGTCGGCGCTGGCGGCCAAACACCATTTGGCGTTTAGCCTGTTGCCAGAGGCCAAGGCCGATGCGTTAATTCAGTCTTTGGTGGCCGATGCCAGCGCTGAAGAAGAGGCCGAGGCCGAGGCGGCCGCGCTGGCAGACGGCGGCGGCAATCAGCCCACGGTGGTGATTAGCCGGCCCATACGCACGGGCCAACAGGTGTATGCCCAGGGCGCGGATTTAATCGTGTTGGGCATGGTCTCAGAAGGCGCAGAGGTGATTGCCGACGGCAACATTCACGTGTATGCCCCGCTACGAGGCCGCGCCTTGGCGGGTGCCAGCGGCAACCGCGAGGCCAGAATTTTCGCACAGGACATGCAGGCAGAGTTGGTGTCGATTGCGGGCATTTACCGCAGCATTGAACAAGACTTGCCTGAAAGCTTGGCCAACAAGCCAACGCAGATTTATCTCGAAGAAAATCGTTTAGTGATGAGTGCGTTAAGCACCAAATAGAAAAAGGAACTCTATTGTGGCAAAAATTATTGTCGTAACATCCGGTAAAGGTGGCGTAGGCAAAACCACAACCAGCGCCAGCATCGCAGCAGGGTTAGCTTTACGCGGTCACAAGACCGCCGTGATTGACTTCGACGTGGGTTTGCGTAACCTAGACTTAATCATGGGGTGTGAGCGCCGCGTGGTGTATGACTTAATTAACGTGACTCAGGGCGAAGCCACTTTGAATCAGGCGCTGATTAAAGACAAGCATTGCGATAACCTATACATTTTGCCCGCCTCACAAACCCGCGACAAAGATGCGTTAAAGCGTGAGGGTGTGGAAAAGGTCTTAAAAGAATTAACCGAAAAAATGGCGTTTGAGTTTGTGATTTGCGATTCGCCTGCCGGCATCGAACAAGGTGCCTTAATGGCGCTGTATTTCGCCGACGAAGCCATCGTCACCACCAACCCTGAAGTGTCTAGCGTGCGTGACTCGGATCGCATCTTGGGCATTTTGGGCAGCAAAAGCCGCCGTGCCGAAGTGGGCGAAGAGGCGGTGAAAGAGCATTTGTTGATTACCCGTTATTCACCAGAGCGCGTTGAAAAAGGCGAAATGCTGTCGGTAGAAGACATTTGTGACATTTTGCGTATTCCTTTAATCGGGGTGATTCCCGAGTCGCAATCGGTCTTGCAAGCGTCTAATGCGGGTTCTCCGGCCATTCATATGGAAGGCACGCCTGCTTCAGAAGCATATCAGGATGTGGTGGCGCGTTTATTGGGTGAAAACCGCCCCATGCGCTTTACTGAAGCCGATAAAAAAGGCTTTTTCTCACGTTTATTTGGAGGATAGGCATGTCCATTATTGCTAAGTTGTTTGGTAAGCGAGAAAAAAGTGCCAGCGTGGCGCGCGACCGTTTGCAAATCATCATCGCACAAGAGCGGGTGAAGAGTCAGGCCCCTGACTATTTGCCCACATTACAACGTGAGCTTCTAGAAGTGTTGTCTAAATATGTGACCGTGTCTCCGGAAGACATTCGGATTGCACATGAAAAGCATGACGGCATGGACGTACTGGAACTGAACATTACTTTGCCTGAAGACAATCCCGGTACGACTGAGGCAGCAAAGGTGTAAAGCATGACGTTAACTGAGCTACGCTATATCGTGGCGGTTTCTCAAGAGAAGCATTTTGGCCGGGCGGCGCAACGTTGTTTTGTCAGCCAACCCACTTTATCGATTGCGATTAAAAAACTGGAAGAAGAGCTCGGGGTGACGCTGTTTGACCGCAGCAGCAATGAAATCATCACCACCGAGGCAGGCGAGCGCATTGTGGCCCAGGCCCAGCGCGTATTGGACGAGGCCGATCTGATTAAAAGCTTGGCCAGTAAGGAGCAGGACGAGCTGGAAGGCGCGTTTAAGCTCGGCTTAATCTTTACGGTGGCGCCCTACTTATTGCCTAAGCTCATCATGGCCCTGCGTGATTCGGCGCCGTTTATGCCGCTGATGCTGGAAGAAAACACCACGCAGGTGTTGACCGAAAGCCTTAAGCGCGGTGAGTTAGACGCCATCGTGGTGGCGGAACCGTTTCATGAGCCAGGCGTGGTGACTTATCCCTTATATGATGAGCCGTTTTTCATCATTACCCCTAAAGGCCACCCGTTTGAAGACATGGATTCGGTCAGCACCGAGGTGTTTTCTAAGGAGCAGGTATTGCTCTTGACCGAGGGCAACTGCATGCGCGATCAGGTGTTGGACAACTGTACCGAACTGGCCAGCCGCCAAAAAATCATGGGGCTGACCAATACCTTACAGGGCAGCTCCATCAACACCATCCGCCATATGGTTGCCAGTGGCTTAGGCATTAGCGTGCTGCCGGCCACCGCGTTAACGGAAAACGACCACATGTTGTTCAGCATCATCCCGTTTGACATGCCCATCCCTTCGCGCAAGGTTGTGTTGGCCGCAAGGCGTCATTTCGTACGGCCGAAAGCCCTAGAAACCATACGGCAAGCGGTTTATGACTCGCACTTAGCCGGCGTCAAATTCCTCCGTGACTGAATAAACCAAGCCAAGACTCTAAATCTTGGCTTTTTTTTATGCCGATGATTTGATATAAGTAGTCAAGCGCGTGATCAATAGCTGCTACAGTGGCTGCTAATTATAGGATGGACAGCGCGGCGTCATGCCGGCCACAACAATATGGCCATTAGGCCCACCTAAAACGACCTAGGAGAATAAGAATGAGTTACCAAGCCCCTTTAAACGACTTACGTTTTGCCCTACATACCCACGCCAAAATTTCAGAAATACTGACCCTGCCGATAGGCCTGGGCCTAGACGATGAAACCATAGATGCCATTTTAGAAGAGGCAGGCAAGTTCAGCGAGCAAGAGCTGGCCCCGACCAACCGCTTGGGCGACGTGAACGGCGCCAAAATCGTCGACGGTAAAGTCATCAGCCATGAGTCGTTAAAAACCGCCTTTGACGCTTACCGTGACGCCGGCTGGAGTGGCCTGCGCGCCCCTGCTGATTATGGTGGCCAAGGCCTGCCCTCTGTCGTGT
>JAGNPU010000080.1 GCA_017989485.1 Neisseriaceae bacterium | reverse complement strand
GACGAAGGCACGCTTCTTGAGGAGGCGTGTTTTTTTGTGCCCAAAGTAGTCAGCCATGGCCGTCGTCATGCTGGGTGTTGGGGCGGTCGGTGGCTGGTTTGCTCTGGGCCAAGTGGCTGGTTTTGATGCTTAAGTCTTTGAATGTGCGGTGTTGCCGTGGCGTGCTTATGTCTGAAAATCAGTATTTTTGGTGAAATCGCGCTGATTTTTTTGCAAAAACGGCGGTTAAATCGATTTTGCCCAGCAGATTGTCATGCTTTATATCAAACAGTTGTTATTTTGGTTATAAGTAAAAAAATATGATGAAAGCACTGGGTTATTATTAGATTTATATGAAAGATTCAATTACCATAGCGAAGTTTTTCGACATATTGTTGGTGGTTTCATATAGTGGTATGTTTTTAAACAAAAAATCAAAACATATAATAATTAGTGTAATAGAGAAAGGGATTTTATGAGTCACACGGAGCATGACGACGACAGCGGTCTACATCGATCATTAAAGAATCGACACCTGCAGTTAATTGCCATTGGCGGCGCCATTGGCACAGGTTTGTTTATGGGTTCGGGTAAGACGATTAGCCTGGCAGGGCCATCGCTATTGTTTACCTACATCATCATTGGTTTTTTCCTGTTTTTCACCATGCGGGCCATGGGTGAATTGCTGTTGTCTAATTTAAAGTACAAATCATTCGTCGACTTTACCCATGATATCTTAGGGCCTGTGCCAGGCTTTTTTGTGGGCTGGACGTATTGGTTTTGTTGGGTGGTGATTGGGGTGGCCGACATTGTCGCCATCACCGGCTACACCCAGTTTTGGTGGCCTGACGTGCCACTATGGCTGCCTGGCGTCTTGTGCATTGGCTTTTTGTTGTTGTTTAACCTAATGTCGGCCAAGCTGTTTGGCGAACTAGAGTTTTGGTTTGCCTTGATCAAAATCGTGGCGATTGTGGCCCTGATTGCGATTGGTGCTTATCTGTTGACCACCGGCTTTGTCAGCCCTGCAGGCCATGTGGCTCAGGTGTCTAACCTATGGATCCACGGTGGCATCATGCCCAATGGCTTTAGCGGCTTTTTTGCGGCCTTCCAAATCGCCATTTTTGCCTTTGTCGGCATTGAGCTGGTCGGTACGGCCTCGGCCGAAACGGAAAATCCTCATGTGAACCTGCCTAAGGCAATTAACAAGATTCCTGTGCGCATCATCGCGTTTTATCTATTGGCCTTGGCCGTGATCATGACGGTGACGCCTTGGACCGAAATTTCGCCAGACCGTAGTCCGTTTGTGGAAATGTTTGTGCTCATTGGGATCCCAATTGCCGCCAGCTTGATTAACTTTGTGGTGTTGAGCTCGGCTCTGTCTTCGGCCAACAGCGGCATGTTCTCTACCGGCCGGATGCTGTTTGGCCTGTCTAAAGCCAAGAGTGCCCCCGGCGTGTTTGGCCTACTGTCGTCACGCGGCGTGCCCAGCAATGGTTTGATGTACTCATGTGCGTGTTTGCTGGTGGGCGTGTTCTTGCTGTATCAAGACGGCAACATCATGCATGTGTTCACCATTGTGACCACCATTTCCAGCATTTGCTTTATTTTTGTGTGGGGCACCATCGTATGGGCCTACATGAAATACCGCAAAACCCGCCCAGAACTTCATCAGGCTTCTCAGTTTAAAATGCCTTTGGGCGTGCCGATGTGCTGGTTGATTTTGGCCTTCTTTGTGTTTGTTTTGTATTTGTTCAGCCAAGAAGCCGATACCTTGACCGGGATGATTTACACCCCGATCTGGTTTGTGCTGTTGGGCATTTCTTATTTGTTCTACCGTAAGAATCACCAATAAATAAGGCCAGAATCCTTAAAACCCCCAACGCTGCGTTGGGGGTTTTTTTGTGGGGGTGGGCGATGGCCTGTTTATTCAAGGCCGCGACATGCTTGATGCCGCATAATGTGCTTTAATAACGGTCAGGTGTACCGGCAGCTTTGTTTAAACTGCCGCCACGCCTATGCTTATTCATTTTAAGAGAGGTTAAGCCATGTCGTTAACGGTGTATGGGGCGCCCGTGTCGCCTTTTGTACGGAAAGTATTGTGGTATGTCGCAGAGCAAGGCTTGGCGCACACTCATCAAATCATTATGCCGGTGGGGCCACAGCCCGATTGGTATCGAGACATTAGCCCCTTGGGCAAAATCCCAGCCATCACCGATGGGGATTATGCCTTGGCCGATTCATCGATTATTTGCGCCTACCTTAATGATGCGTATCCACAGCCCTATAGCCTGTACCCACAGTCTGCTCCAGCCTTGGCCCAGGTGCGTTGGTTAGAGAAATACGCCGATGAAGAGTTGGCTAAGGTGATTACTTTTGGCCTGTTTGCCAATCGGGTGCTGCTGCCCAGCATGGGCATGCCCGCGGATGAAAAACGGCTGGCGGCGGCGTTGGCCAAGCTGCCGAAACTGTTTGATTACTTAGAACAGGCCTTGGGCGGCGCCGAGTATTTTGTCGGCAATGCCTTTGGCCTGGCCGATGTGGCCATCATGAGTCAATGGCAAAACCTGCGTTATGCAGGGGAAGACATCGACGCACAGCGTTGGCCAGGACTGGCTGCCCACGCCGATCGCATGTCTGAGCGGCCGGCATGGCAGCAGCTGGCACATAAAGAACACAGCCTATTGGCGCAGTTAGGCCAGCAGTAGGCTTATTGGGGCAGGTCAAACCAAATCATGTGGCTGTCGGTGACGGCATGGATGTCGGCGGGGCCGCTTAAGGTCGCCGCATCACCGCCGTGCAGGGTTTGGCCGTTGAGGACAACTTCACCCTCAATCAGGTGGATGTAGCTGGTGCCAAGCTTGGGAGCCGTGCGGCTGTCATGGCCGGCATTTAAGGCCAGGGCGGACACATAGGCATGCTGGCGTATCGACAGCGGCGTGTCTTGCGTGGGCGACACAATGGCCTGCCATTGATTGGGCGTTGCAAATGGGCTGCAATAGGCCTGTTGATAGCTAGGCTCGGCGTTTTGCACGTTGGGATACAGCCAAATTTGCAAGAAATGTACCGTCTCGTCGGTGTCATTCATTTCGCTGTGGGTAATGCCGCTGCCAGCGCTCATTAACTGCCATTCGCCGGCCTTGATGTGGCCTTTATTGCCCATGCTGTCCTGATGGGTGAGGCGCCCAGACAAAACGTAGGTCAGGATTTCCATGTTTTCATGGGCGTGGCGGCCAAACCCTGTGTGGGCTTGCACGCGGTCTTCGTTAATCACCCTTAGCACGGATACCCCCATGTAGTCAGGATGGTGCCAGCTACCAAACGAAAAACTGTGCTGGCTTTTCAGCCAGCCGAGGTCAACGGCGCCCCGTTGATGGTCGTGATGTATGCTCAACATAGTGTGTTCCTTTACGGTGTGTTATTTAAAGACCCTAAAACGGGCATCGGCGGCCACATAGGTTTTCTCAGCCGCTTCGGCTTCAATCGAGCCAAAAGGCATTTGTGCCCGCAGCCGCCATGAGTCCGGCAGCGCCCACTCGATGTTGACGTCGTGGTCGATTAAGGGGTTGTAGTGTTGTAGGCTGGCGCCGATGTTTTGCTCGTTTAACGCCACCCACACCGAGTGCTGGGCCATGCCAGAGGCCTGTTCCGACCACAGGGGGAAGTGGTCGGCATAGGCTGGAAACTGTGCTTGCAGGGCGTCCACCACGCTTTGGTCTTCAAAAAACAGCACCGTCCCCTTGGCCGCCTTAAAGCGGGCCAGTTTTTCTGCCGTGGGGGCAAATTGGTCAGCGGCCACCTTGGCGCGTAGCGCTGCTTCGGTAATGGCCCAAAGGCGATCGTGGGCCTGGTTGAACAAGATGACGATGCGCGAAGACTGGGAGTTAAATGCGCTCGGGGTCTCTTGCACGGCTTGGACGATGACGCCCTCTATATTGGCTTCGTTAAGGGTCACGTTTTTGCCTAAGGCGTAAATCGAACGGCGTTTTTTTAAGGTTTGAATAAAATCTGTCATGAACGGCCTTTCACTAAGGGATGAGGTTGATGGCTTTATTTTACGGTGCCGCGTGGGGTTTGAGTAGCCAGCACGGTGCAATTCAGTGTTGCATACTTGGGGGGCTCAACGGCCTTTAAACTAGGGGATGTCATGGATGATTTAACCGATTTTTATTATTTTGTGGTGGTCGTTCGCCAAGGCAGTTTTGCGGCAGCGGGGCGGGCTTTGAATGTGTCAACCGCCAAAGTCAGCCGGCGCATGGCCCTGTTAGAAGAACGGCACAACGTCCGCCTGATTCAACGCTCTACCCGCAGTTTTGAGGTGACTGAGATCGGCATGGCTTTTTATGAGCGTTGCGTTGACATGCTGGCAGAGGCTGAAGCCGCACAGCGTATTCTACAAGCCGGCCAGGAGGAGGCGCAGGGGGGATTGCGCATCAGCATCCCTGCAGCGCTCATGCTGTTCCCATTTCAGCCCATACTGCATCGGTTTATGCAGGCCTATCCTAAAGTCAGGCTGTACGCAGAAATGAGTCATCGGCGCATCAACGTGATTGACGAGCATTTTGACTTAAGCATCCGGGTTCGGACGCCGCCGTTTGCAGATTCAGGGCTGGTGGTGAAGTCATTGGCGGCGATCCCTCAGGTATTGGTGGCCGCACCGACGCTGTTGGCACAGCATGACCCAATTCAAAGCCTGGCCGATTTGGCGACGCTGCCCAGCTTAGGCCTGGGCGAGTTGCAGCGCCATCATGATTGGACGATGGTGGCGGCGGATGGGTCGATCAGCAAGCAGCGCCATCAGCCGGTGTTTATGGCCAATGACGTTTCTGCCTTAGTGGCCGCAGCCTTAGCCGGCTGTGGCGTGGTGCAGCTGCCGCAGATGTATGTGCATACGGCGCTTAAAAAGGGCGATTTGGTGGCGGTGATGTCAGGCTATGGCTCTATTCCCGCTGGGGTGTTGCAGGCAGCCTACCCGACGCGTCAGGGCATGTTGCCGATTATGCGGGCTTTATTAGACCTGTTTGAAGAAGAGATTCAGGCCTTAATCCAGCAGGATATTGGCCTAGTCGATGCCTCTGCGGCGACATTTTAAATATTAAATCCAATAAATGAATGTAATTATCTGTTTGCTCTGTAAAGATTCATGTGTTTCTTATGTGTTTGAATCAACCATAATGGCAGCAGGAAAAAAGACGGCCCGAGTTATCCCCAAAATCTGGGGATAACTCGGGCTTTTGAATGCTGTATATGATACTAGTATTTACCTTTGCGTCGCTGCTTAAAAAATAGGCAATTTAAAGGGCTGATGCCGTCGACGTCCCACATGGGTCCGTTCCTAGGACACTGCTTGTTTAAAATAATTCCAATCCATTAATTAATCTCATATTAATACTATTATTCATATAATGGGTTGTTTTAGGAGAAATAGCATGATAGGGGCTGAACGCCAGACATGTCTGAATCATCTGAAGTGGCCATGAATAGGGATAGGCCGTTGCTTATGGTTTTGTCATTGACTTGTTTTTGGGTTTTGTCGTCAAGGTGTTAGGGTGGTCTGAAGGTCGGGCGCCCGCTTTTTTTAACCAGATTTTGGTGATTAGACCTTTTTGTGCGCGCGCGATGCCGCTTGGTCAGGGGCGGTTTATCCTATTGGTTTTACGTATGGGGTCATCAAGTGGCCGACGATAAGGCCTAATGGCCACGTGCCGATGGGGCATGGGTTGAGATGGGCGATGGCTTATTGCATCATGGGGTGGTGTCAAACCACGGCCACAAAGTGAGGGCCCGGGCCGGGGCGTCGGGTGTATCATGGTGGAGGCTTAGGACATCAAGCCAAGAGGCACATTGGGCCGAGAAGGCCAAACCGCATCAACGACATAGGATAGTGAGGGACAGTATCGATAAGCAGACGAAACAAACGGCCTGGATCCGGGTGATGGTATTGGCCGTGGCGGCCTTTGTGTTCAACACCACGGAGTTTGTGCCGGTGGCGTTGTTAAGCGACATCGGGGCCAGTTTTGCGATGTCGCCGGCGCAAACCGGCCTGATGATTACCATTTATGCCTGGGTGGTGGCGTTGACGTCTTTGCCGTTGATGTTGCTGACCCAAAGGGTTGAGCGGCGTCGTCTGCTCATCATCTTGTTTGTGGTGTTCGTGTTCAGCCATGTGTTGTCCAGCATGGCGACCAGCTTCAATATGCTGTTGTGGGGGCGCATTGGCATCGCCTTGGCTCATGCCGTGTTCTGGTCGATTACCGCGACCTTGGCCATTCGTGTGGCCCCAGAGGGCAAAAAGGCCCAGGCCTTAGGCCTATTGGCCACGGGGACGGCGTTGGCGACGGTTTTGGGCTTGCCCATAGGCCGGATGATTGGGCAATGGCTGGGCTGGCGGATGACGTTTTTGGGCATAGGCCTGGTGGCCTTGCTTGCCTTGGTTGGGGTGATTAAGTATTTGCCTTTGCTGCCGAGCCGCCATGCGGGTTCCCTCAACAGCATCCCGCTGTTGCTGCGGCGGCCGGCCCTGTTGGGGGTGCTGGCGCTGACCGTCATCATGGTGACGGCCCACTTTACTGCCTATAGCTATATTGAGCCCTTTGTTCAAACGGTTGCGGGCCAGACGCAAAACTTTACCACGCTGTTGCTGTTGGTGTTTGGCGGCGCGGGCATCTTGGGCAGCGTCGTCTTCAGCCGTTACAGCAGTCGTTATCAAACGCGCTTTTTGTCAACGGCGATTCTGGTGGTCACGGCCTGTTTGGCCTTGCTGCTGTGGTCATCGGGTAAACCCTCTGGCCTCATCAGCCTGTCGGCGATCTGGGGCATGGCATTCATGTGTATCGGCCTAGGCCTGCAGGTTAAGGTGATTGATTTATCACCGGACGCCGCCGATTTGGCGATGTCTATTTATTCTGGCATTTTCAATATTGGGATTGGGGCGGGCGCGCTGTTGGGCAATCAGGCCATTACCCATTTGGGCATGAGCCAAATTGGCTATGCGGGTGCGGCCCTAGGCTTTGTCAGCCTGTGCTTGAGCATCTGGTTGTTCAGTAAATACCGTCCCGCCTTAACGGCGACGACGGCACCGACGGGCGACGATTAACGCCTACGTTAGGCACGGCCGGGATGAAAAAAAGGCACTCAATTAGAGTGCCTTTTTGTTGTCTTAAACCCTTAGCCAAACAGGTTTTTGATTTTTTTGGCCGCGGTTTCAATGGATTGGGCAATTTTTCCGCCCAGAGAAACGGCACCGTCTTTGGCCGCATCAAATGCTTCGGCGGCCTCGTGTTGCAGCTCTGAGGCCGCCTGTTTGGCGGTTTCTAAGCCCTTATTGGCATCGGCCAACAGCTCATCTTTCAGCGCGCCTGCCTTATGTTTGGCATTGTCCAAAGCCGCTTCTGCGTCATGCTGCCATTCATTCGCCTTGGCCTTGGCCGTCTCTAAGCCTTGGTCTAAGTCGGCGCTTAAGTCGTTTTTGACTTCGGTGGCCTTGAGTTTGGCGTTGTCTAAGGCCGCTTCGGCGTCATGCTGCAAGGATTCTGCCTTGGCCTTGGCCGTCTCTAGGCCTTGGTCTAAGTCGGCGCTTAAGTCGTCTTTGACTTCGCTGGCCTTTAGCTTGGCGTTGTCTAAGGC
>JAGNPU010000079.1 GCA_017989485.1 Neisseriaceae bacterium | reverse complement strand
GGCCTGGACGGGGGTGAAAGACACCGGCCATGGCATTTCGCTGTCGGCGTTGGGCTATGCCCAGCTCACTCGGGTGAAGTCTTACCACTTTCGGATCGCATAAGGGCCAAGCCCTGCGTCAGCTACCCATAACATAAGGAACATACCATGAATCTAACCGCAAACTGGCATTACCCTACGGCCATTCGTTTTGGGGCAGGCCGAATTCAAGAGCTGCCCGCACTGTGTGCCGAGCTAAACATCAAAAAACCATTGGTGGTGACCGACTCTGGCTTGGCCAAACTGCCGATACTGGCAGACTTAAAAGCTTTGTTACAGGGCACTTTTCCAGACTTTGGCCTGTTTGACCAAGTACGCCCTAACCCTGGCGGACAGGACGTTGATAAAGGCGTGGCCGCCTATCGTCAAGGCGGCCACGATGGTGTCGTGGCCATCGGGGGCGGCAGCGCCTTAGACGTGGGCAAGGCCATTGCCTTAATGGCAGGCCAAACGCGGCCTTTATGGGATTTTGAAGACGAGGGCGACAATTGGACCCGGGTCGATGTGGCCGGCGTGGCGCCTTCGATTGCGATTCCCACCACCTCTGGCACCGGCTCAGAAGTCGGGCGCGCTTCTTTAATCATCGACGAAGTCGCCCACCGTAAGGTGATTATTTTCCATCCCAGCATGTTGCCCAAAATCGTCCTGGCCGACCCCGCCTTAACCATCGGTTTGCCGGTTCACTTGACTGCTGCGACCGGCATTGATGCCTTTGTGCATAATTTAGAAGCCTATTGTTCGCCGTTTTATCACCCCATGGCGCAAGGCGTGGCCTTAGAAGGCATGAAGTTGGTACATGATTGGTTGCCCCGGGCCTGTGCCGATGGCACCGACATCGAAGCGCGCAGCCAGATGTTGGCGGCCTCCATCATGGGCGCGACCGCCTTCCAAAAAGGACTGGGCGGCGTCCATGCCTTGTCTCATCCCATTGGCGCCGTGTTCGATACCCATCATGGCTTGGCCAACGCCATCATGCTGCCCTATGTTTTGATCAGAAACCGAGCCGCCGTGGCCGAACGCATTGCGGCGGCCGCCCGCTACATCGGCTTGGCCGACGCCACGTTTGAGGGCTTTTTGGCTTGGATACTGGCCTTGCGGGCGCAATTGAATATTCCGCACAGCCTGGCCGAGATTGGCATCGACGAGACGCGTGCCGATGAGATTGGCACCGCCGCCAAAGCAGACCCAAGCGATGGGGGAAACCCGATTAACCTCAGCGCCGCAGACTATCGCGCCATCTTCATTGCCGCCGTGAAAGGAACGCTATGAGCAGACCCGTCATTGGTTTAACCACGTATCCCGCAGGGGCCGAACATGGCTGGCATACGCCGGTGCCCTATGTTGAGGCGGTGTTGCGCGCGGGCGGCGTGCCCGTCTTGTTGCCGAGCCAATGTTTGGATGGCGCCGAGGAGTGGTTGGCTGCCGTCGACGCCGTCGTGTTGATTGGCGGTGGCGACATTGATCCTAAAGCATTTGGCGGGCCAGACCATGAAACCATTTATGGGGTCAGCCCCGAGCGAGACCATGCCGAAATGGCTTTGCTCAATGCCTTATTGGCCAAGCCCAAACCTGTTTTGGCGATTTGCCGAGGCATGCAGGTGTTGAATACCGTTTTGGGCGGCACCCTACACGTGCATTTGCCTGACGTGGTCGGTGAAGACGTCTTGCACCGCAGTCCAGAACGCCAGCCGATTATGCATGAGGTCAGCATTAACCGGGACAGCCACTTGGCCAGCCTCATCGGCGAGCAGGTACGCACGGCATCGTGGCACCATCAGGGCATAGACCAATTGGGTAAGGACTTACAGGCGGTGGCTTGGGCAGCGGATGGGGTCATTGAGGCCGTTACATTGCACGGCTATCCAGAGTGGGTCGCCGTGCAATGGCATCCCGAACTGTCGGCCATTGATGACGTGCAGCAACAGGGGCTATTTAACTGGCTGGTGGCCCAGGCGAAACCATCATCGTCTTAGGCCACAGCAAGCAATCAGGCAACACCTTGGCCGCAGCTTAGGCGCCTATTGCTGGCGGCAGGGGCTAAGGCCAAGGCGTATCAAGCATTAACCCGCATCACCATAATCATAAGCAATCTATATTGGAGAAACAGACATGATTCACAAATCAATCAGCACATAAACCTGATTTGGCCAGGCCAACAGCACCATTAAGCACCCTCAGCATTCAGCGGGTAGGGAGGCTTATGCTTCAAATAAGGTGACCACGGCTTTGCTCGACGCCAAACCAATGATTGATCATGCGTCATGCCATCAAAAGGAGTAATACCATGGAAATGATTGGCACCGTAATTGTTTACATTATTATGATATGCGCCGTCTTGGGGGCTTTTGGGGCGATTAAAAACCCCGAGGAGGGCATTGGTAGAGAATTCATGAATGGCGTGCACACCGTGGGGCATATATTTGTGCCTGCGGCCGGCATTATGGCCGCCATTCCCTATTTAACCTGGTTTATTGGCCAATTCATCAGCCCCGTCTTCGAAATGATCGGGGCCGATCCGGCCTTGGCCGCCACGGCCATTTTGGCATCCGACATGGGCGGCTATCAGCTGGCCAATGCTTTAAAAGCCTCTTATGAGGGCTGGGTGATGGCGCTGGTGGTGGGGTTTATGTCGGGCGCCACCATCGTGTTTTCAATTCCCATGGGCTTGGCCATGCTGCAGCGGCGTGATCACAAATACATGGCGCTGGGCATTATGGCAGGCGTCTTGTCCATCCCCATCGGGGCCTTTATCTCCACGGTGCTCATCGTCTTGTTTGACACCGAGATCCGCACCATCATCAGCACCACCGCAGCACCCACCCACGTATTTGCCATTTCCATCATGCAAATTTTGATTAATCTGTCGCCCCTGTTTGTGTTTGTGGGCCTGATCGCTTTGGGCCTAAAGCTGGTGCCCAACCTCATGATTGCGGGCTTTATGATTTTTGGCCGCATCATGGATGCGGCAATTAAGCTGGTGTTGGTGTTTTCCATCGTGGAAATTTTTACCGGCGTGTTCTCTACCCTGTTCGGCGCCTGGGGGTTTGATCCGATTATGGCCGACGAAATCGATCAGTTTCGGGCTTTAGAAACCGCAGGCTACATCGGCATCATGCTTGCCGGCGCCTTCCCCATGGTGTACTTAATCCGCAAACACGCGTCTAAACCCTTGCTGTTTGTCGGGGACAAAATGGGCCTGTCCCCGGCGGGCAGCGCTGGCTTATTGGCCACCATGGCGAACATTTTGGCCATGTTTACCCTGATTCGCGACATGCCACCGAAAGACAAAGTCATCAACATCGCCTTTGGCGTGTGCGCGGCGTTTTTATTGGGGGATCATCTGTCGTTCACCGCCAACTTCCAACCCACCATTATTTTGCCCGTCATTCTGGGTAAGTTCTGTGCCGGCGTCATTGCCATCTATCTGGCGTATAAGCTGTCGGTGCCAACGGCCTTAAAACTGGCGGCGCAGGAAAAAGAATAGGGTATTCAGCACCCTCAAAAAGCCGCACGGTGCGGCTTTTTGTATTCTGGCGTTGAGATCATCAATAGGGGGCCTTAATGAGCCAGACCTAATGCCGCGGCCCTCTGTCCTCAGTCTATGTGTCAGCACGATACGCCTGCCAGGCCATTTTAGTACAGGTGCTGTGGGGCAATCATGATGGGCCTCATTGGCCGATCACAGGATTAATCGACTTCTAAAATGGTCTTTATGTTTGTATGCTTATTTTATTTCGTTTAAAAACTATTTTTAAAATTAAATGCCAAAACGTAAAGGCATAAATGGAACCTATTCTTGCTTAAGTCATATTTGATGAATAAAATAGGTTGGTTTTCTATTGAGGTATTTGGCATTTATATAGGTTATTTAATCTTTATGCGTATATTATTAAAATTTTAATCTAAATTCATGCCGTTGTGTTGTGTTGGTGTGAGCAGTGCCGATAAGGTCGTCGCCACAGTGCCACGGGTCAGGGCGACATGAATGATTACTCATGGGCAGCGGATAGACCCTTAAGCCATCGCTGCTGAGCCAGATGAACGAATGCGTTTGCCGCGTAATTTGTAAATATAATTATAAACAAATATAAGTAATTTTACATATATATTGACCCTATACATGAGTTTTATTTTGTTTGAATTATTAAGAATCTTATACATAACTTTGGTGAAATAATTTTTAAACACAGACGGGAGTAAAAAAACATGCACGAACTAGAGCGATTCATCGCGCAGAACAAGCCATCGGGGCGGACGTCAAAATTAGATGCTTATAAGGAAGAAATTTTCATTCTGAAAGACAAGGGCTATTCTGAAAAAGACATCTTAAAATTTTTAGCTGAGTGTCGAGATGTTGCGGTCAGCCAGCCTGCGCTTAATCGATTTATCAAAAACAAAATCAGTACGGAGGACGGTAACGGGTGATCAGGCGCTTAATTTGATGGAATATGTTGTTAAAATGAAACAAAAATAGGCTGTCATCGTGTTTGTGGCATAAAAATGGTGGCATTTTTTTTGCCTATTAACATGCTATATGAGTAGTAAGTTGCGCATACATACCTATGTATGCGCAACTTTTTTTATGGGCGCCTTTTTTTTAAGCCTGGTTAACGAAAGTTAACTTTAATTAACCAATTAAAATATTTGATGCTTATTTAATCTGTGCGGCATGATGAAGCCCAAAGCACATCGCCATGGCTTGATTGGCCTTGGTGCTCGTGCATGAGCCATTTGGCGTACGTTTATTTCAAAGCATGGGAGTGGAATGAAATTATTGGTCATGGTGTTTGGCTTTGCTGCTTCTATCAATACCCACGGCACAACCCTAGTGGCCTCAATCGAGGCAGCGATGGCACACGACTCAGGCATGAGCGCCGCAAAATACGCCTTACAAATGGGCCAGGAAAAGGCTAAGCAAGGGCGAGCACTGTTACTGCCGCAGCTGAGCTTAACGGCCAATAGTGGGATAGAACGGCAGGATGATGTGCCTACGGCCCTGATTCGCGGTGAATATGTGGCCTCTATGCAGCAAACCTTATTCGATGCGGCTAAATATGCCCAAAGCCAACAGGGCACGTTAAGCCATCGGCTGGCGGTTTTAATGTATCGGCAGGCAGAAGAAGAGCTGATCTTAAGCGTTTCAGATGCTTATTTGAGCATACTTTGGAAAAAAAAAGCCTTTCAGGCAAGGGGCTCGGCCAAGAAGGTATTTGAAACACAGTTAGCCGCAGCCAAGCTGGCCTTTGAGCTGGGTGATGGCACGAGAACCGAGGTGGATGAAGCGCAGGTGAAGCACGACAACGCATTGGCCGCGGCGATTTCGGCTTATACCGAGTTGGAAATTGTGAACAACGTTTATCAACGGCTGACGGGGCTTAATGCCGCAGCGGTGACCCCATTGAAAGAGGTGTGCCACCGGACAATGTTGACGTTCGATAAAGTCCAGATTTGGGATGAAGTATTAGACAAATACAGTGCTTTAGGCATTGCGGCGCTGAGGGTGGAGCAAGCCCAAACGGATTTGACGGCGGCCAAGAATAACCATTTGCCTCAGGTGAATGCGCATGCGACGTATGCCCAAACGTGGCAGCGCTCTGCCCGTAAAGGTGCCTATCCGGATTTCAATACGGAGAGTGGGCGCCGTTATGTCGGGATCAGCCTTTCGCTCCCCTTATTCACCGGTGGTAACCATGCTTCGATTAACAGAGAAATGGTGGCCGCCATGGGCAAGGCCAAAGCACTGTTAACCAATGAACAGAGGCTCGCTTTTCAAGAGACGCAGTCGGTGCTGATGAAGATTCAACACGGTTTCGCCCTATTAAAAGCGAGAGATCAGGCGGTGGTGTCGTCTCAAAAGCGATTGGCATCAACCCAGTATGGGCGAGAAATTGGCCTGCGCACAAATGAAGCGACGCTTGATGCCGTCAATGAATATTACGATGCCATTTCGGCACAGGCAGAGGCAAGCCATCAGCTTTTAATGCATAGGTTAAAGCTAGCACGTATTCGAGGGCAGCTAAATGGCCCATTTCTGGCCAGCATAAAGTGTCTTTGATTTAAACAACAGGCTTACAGACATGACAGATGAATCTTTGTTTCGAGAAGAAGCGTTAGCGGCACAACAGCACAAGAGCCGCGGCACGGTGACCCTATATTGCCCACCCTATCGCTGGGTGAATGTCGCCCTGATTACCACGGTGGCGCTGTCGGCATTATTGTTTTTCATCTTTGGCAGCTACACCAAGCGTGAAACGGCAAGTGGCACTTTGGTGCCCAGTGAGGGCGTGATGGGGATCATGCCCAATGAGGCCGGTAGAGTCGATAAAATTTATGTTAAAGAAGGTCAATCAGTGAAGAAAGGCACTATTTTGGTGGATGTTTCGCCAGATGTGTCGACGAACTTAGGGCCCACAAGAGAGATGATTGCGCAGCAGTTGGCCCTGCAGCAGCTGCAGGCTCAGTCTGATTTGGATGGGCTGGCTGTATTAAAGAGTGAACGCCACAACGGATTGCTTGCTCAAGAAAAAATGTTGCGACAACAAATGGTGCAGCTGCGGTCCCAGCAACAGCACCGTGAGCGGCAGGTGGCTTTGGCGCATGAAAAATTAAACAAAATCATCCAAATGAAGGCGCAAGGTTATGCAGCGAATGCGCAGGTTGAACAAGAAGAGGGCAATCTTTTAGAAGCCAATGTGCGCGTACAGGAGAGCAATAGGCAGCAACTAGAGGTACAGCAACAGTTGGCCAAAGTGCAGCAAGAACTTAGGGAACACCCCATTAACAGCCAACGTTATGAAAATGAAGTGGCTCAGAGAATCGCGCAGCTAAAACAGTCGGTTGCGGAAAATGAGTCCAGACGCCTGGTGACGTTGGTTGCACCCAAAGATGGTTTTGTGGCGGCGATTTTGGCCGACGTCGGCCAGGTGGTCGGCGGCAGGCAGTCGGTCTTGACGCTGTTGCCCTCGGGCAGTGAGTTGCAAGCAAGGGTCATGGTGCCCAGTCGTGCCATCGGTTTTATTAAGCCAGGTCAAAAAGTGGTATTGCGTTACAGGGCTTATCCCTATCAGAAATTTGGCCAGCAGCACGGTACCGTGACCAGCATTTCACGGACGGCCTTGACGCCGCAAGAGCTGGTGGAGCTAACGGGCACGCGCAATTGGGAGGAAGGGCAGTATCGAGTCAGTGTGGTCTTAGACCGACAGGACGTCGCGGTTTATGGGCGAACAGAGCCTTTGCATTCAGGTACTGAATTAGAGGCTGATTTCTTATTAGAAAACCGCAGGCTCATCGAATGGGTATTAGAGCCGCTGTATGCCCTAGGCAAGCGTTATCTAGATTAAGTCATGATGAAAGATTATTGAAAGATTGAGGCGAATGTCATTGATTGAAACTTTGAACTTTGGTTGGGCTAGGCGCTTACCCATGATACAGCAGGCTCAGAGCACCGAGTGTGGTTTAGCCTGTGTGGGCATGATTGCCCATTATTTTGGGTATCAGACCAATTTATTGCGGTTGCGGCAGCAGTTTCAGACCTCTTTAAAAGGGGCAACCTTAAAAGATGTCATGAGT
>JAGNPU010000078.1 GCA_017989485.1 Neisseriaceae bacterium | reverse complement strand
CCATCCAGAATTTCATCCAGCTCAATGTACAGATTTTTGGCGTCCAGCTTTTTCAAGTCGATGAATTCTTCTGCACCACGATAATTTTGTGATTTGTCAAAATTCAACATGCCTTGACGAAACGCCTTGGTCGCCGCGATTTGGTTCACGCTGTTGACCGTGGTGTACACCTTAAAGCCGTTTGAGTACGCATCCTCACCATATTTTTCATACATAGACTGGCGGGCCATTTCTGCCACATACAGGGCATTTTGGTCGATGCCGCTTTGGAACTTGGTGTATTTCAGCTCTTCTTTGATCGCCGCCTGATGTTCCGCGCTGGTGATCATGCCCAATTCCAACATATTGTTCAGAATATAGGTTTGGCGCTGCTGTGCGCGCTTAGGATTCACAATCGGGTTAAATGCCGAAGGGGCCTTAGGCAGTCCGGCCAACATGGTCGCTTCGCCTAGGGTCAGTTGCATGACTGGCTTGCCAAAATAAGTATGGGCCGCGGCCGCAAAGCCGTAGGCGCGCTGGCCAAGATAAATCTGATTGAAATACAGCTCTAGAATTTCGTCTTTGCTCAGCTGTTGCTCAATTTTATAGGCCAATAAGGCTTCATTAAACTTACGGGTCAACGTGCGTTCGTTGGTCAAAAAGAAGTTTTTGGCCACCTGTTGCGTGATCGTACTGGCGCCTGAACGCACGCCGCCAGACACCACATTGCCCATCATGGCACGGGTAATGCCGAGCACGTCCACGCCCCAGTGTTCATAGAAGCGTTTGTCTTCGGCGGCCATCACCGCATTCTTTAAGTTGTCAGGAAAATCTTGGATTTTGGTAAAAGAGCGTCGCTCTTCACCATACAAACCAATTAATTTTCCATCAGAAGTGTATATTTCCAAAGGCATTTTGGGTTTATAATTGGTGACAATATCCAATTTGGGTAATTTTGGATAGGTCACTAAAATCGCAATGGCCAAGATACCGGCGCCCAAGATGGCAAAGCCAAGAATAAGCCCGATAAGCGTTGTTATGAGTCGTTTAAACATAAATAGTTATTAACCATAGGGATATAAGCATTGCTGGCAGTATAAATTTAAAGGCCACTGAATGCAAAATCTAAATTACAAAAGAAAAAACATAATTGTCATTAACTCGGGAGTATGCCTATGTTCACCCAGTTCAACAACCACATTCATCAACTTTTACGCACCGCCCGACAGGCCCGAACCAGCTTGGCCCTAGGCATTAGCCATGAGGCCACGCAGGTCCATGCGGTACAGCTCAGGGCAGACCCTCACGAACGCCTGTCTTTGCAACACCATGCCCACGTCAGCCACCTGCCGCTGACGCCCACGCAGTGGGGCTTAACCGGCGCCAGCCTGAGTGCCTTGCTGCCCCAGCTGCCAACCCCCACACCAGACATCATCATGGCCTTGCCCAATCACGTGGCCAGCCACCAGTATGTGGCGCTCGACCCCTCGGGGCCGGCTTATGACGCGCAAATTCACGCCCTCTTGCAACAGGAAACCAGCGCCGACAACTTGGTCACAGATTACCTATGCTTAGACGACGATGGGCCAGACAGTTCCCCTATCGGTTTATTGTGCTTTACCCATCAAGACGCCGTTCGCCATTACCAACAGGTCACTCAGGCACAGCAGCTCAGGCTATGCTGCCTAGACATCGAAGCCTTTGCCGCATTGAATGCCTGGTATTTTTGGCTCAAACAGTGTGCCCCCGAACGCCTGGATCAGGTCTTGGCCTTATGGCACCTCAAGCCCACCGACGTCAGCCTATACGTGTGCCAACGACAGCGGCTGCTGCTACAGGCCCACCTATCCCTGGCCAACGAGGCGGATGCCCGCTCACCGCAGGACCAGAGCGCCCGTTTTGTCCAGCAAACCTGGCAGCGCTTTCACGCCACCCACGCGGAAACCATCAGCCATGTCTTCGTCACCGGCCGCCACAGCGACGACCCCGCGTTCACCAATATCTTACACGCCGTCGACACCCTATTCACCGTCGCCCACCCCATCACCGCCCTCAGCACCAGCGCGGCTTTCAGCCAGGCCGCTCTGGACGAACACGCCCCCGACCTATTGATTGCATTTGGTCTGGCATTAAGGAGCCTAGATGATCCGCATTAACCTCTTGCCGCACCGTCTTGCCCAGCAGCAGGTGGCCACCCTTGGCCTACGCCGCCAGGCGCTCTGGGTCATGTGCCTCACCCTAGGCATAGGCTTATTCGTGGCCGGCGGCCTATGGTTCACCCTGGCCCAACAGCAGCGGCACAACGACCGCCTAAGGGCCCAGATTCAGGCGCAAATACCGCTGGCGCAAGCCACTCAGACACTGATTGAGCGCATCACCCACTTACACGCCCGGCGACACGCCTGGCATGCCCACATGGCACAGCAGGCGCAACCGTGGCGCTTGCTTACCCAACTACAGGCCTTAATGCCCAACAGCCTGTATTTAACCCAGCTGTCCTGGCAGGCTTCTTTACTCAGCCTAGAAGGCCAGGCCGGCAGCCACGAGGCCATCGCCCTGTTTGTGAGCCAGCTCAATCAGGCCCGCTGGCTCCAACAGGTCACGCTGGCGTCCAGCCAACAGCAATCTGGCGTGTGGACGTTTACCCTACACGCCCAAACCTTATTGGGGTCGCCATGAATCTGCCTTGGTCACAATGGGCCGAATGCCCACGCTGGCAACAAACAGCAGGCCTATGCCTGTTGGCGCTGAGCCTCCTATTGCTCATGGTCTTGATGCTGTGGCGTCCCCTTTGGCAGGCACAGGCCCAAGCACAGCGGCAGCAGTCGCCACTAGAGGCCGAATACCAAACGCTGCGGGCGCAATCACAACGGCAGGCACCATGGCAGGCACACCTGCCTCTGGCCGAAGCCGCCCTGACACAACAGCAACAACGCCTCCCCACCCACGCATCCACCGACCTCTCAGCGCCGCTACACCAGCTGATTTCGGCCCATCAAATCACCCTCAACCATGCGCGTCCCCTACCCAACGAAGCACTGGATGGCCTGACTGCCTATGCCTACGATTTAAGCGGCAGCGGCACAACAGATGCCGTTTTGGCCCTGCTGCACCAGCTGGCCACTCACCCAGACCTGCTGATTATTTCCCGGCTGACCCTAAACCAAATGCCCAGCGACGGCACCCCCGTCCTCCATTTTGAGGCGCAATTACACACCTTAAGGCCCACCCCAACCGACGAGAACATCCACCATGACCCTACTTAAACGCCTTGGATGGCTGCTGTGGCCGTTGGCGGGCTGCCCCTCAGACCCCTTGCCGATAGAACCCAACAACACCGCGGCAGTGGCGCCACCCACCTTGCCGCCGCTGCCGCCTGCAGATGACCTAGGCGACAACACCGTGCCCCTCACGCTTTTCCAACCAGGCCGCCTCCTGCCCAGCGACGCGGCCCAAGCCCTCACCTTCTCGCCCCTGACACAATTGCGCTACGTCGGCCACATCAGCACGCCTGGCCAGACCTGGGCACTCATCCTCACGCCCCACGGCACTCATTTGGCCCCCCTTCAGGCTTATCTAGGCTTAGAAGGCTGGCAAATCGAGCAAATCACCCCTCAGGCACTGACCCTAGCCCATCCCGACGCCGAGCCACAACAGCTGGCCTTGACGACGACCGGCATGCCTTCACCCTAGCGCCGCCCCCCATAAAGAAAGGAAGCCCCATGCGCCGTCTCATCGCCCTCACCCTGCTCCTCACCGCCCCACTATGGCCATCGATGGCAAAGGCCGTTGTGCCGAACGTTCAAACCCCCATCACCCTACACTTTGAGGCGGTCGCGCTGCCTGCCGCCCTCACCGCCCTGGCTCAGGTGGCCAACGTCCCTCTGATCGTGGCCGAGGACGTCGCCGGCACCGTGACCGCCTCACTCAATCAAATCCCCTGGCAACAGGCCATGCAGCAGCTGTTACACCACCACCGCCTCAGCGCCACCCTACAGGCCGGCACACTCTACGTGGCCAGCCAAACAGCGGTCCCAGCCAGCCCCCCCACCCCGATCGCCCCCTTATTGAGCTCGGCCATTTTCCAGCTCAACTATAAAGATGTCTCCGAGCTGGCCACCATTTTTCACCTCAACAGCAGCGACAAAACCGCCAGGCACCTATTAAGCCCGAACGGCCAAGCCTATGTTGACCCAGGCAATAATGTGTTAATCGTGCACGACACGGCCGCCGTCCACGCCGACGTCCGACGCCTGATCGCGCAGCTGGATCGCCCCAAGCGACAGGTGTTGATCGAGGCCCACATTGTTGAAGCCAACGATGGCTTTGCCCATGAGCTTGGGCTTAAGCTCGGTGCGGCCTTCCAAAACAATCGTTTACACATAGGTGGCCCATGGCCCACCGAGGCCGCCAACACCACGACCATGCCGTTTCACCTGGCGCCCAGCCTCAACCTCAGCGGCCCCAGCGATCAGGCCGCCCTGTCGGTCTTTGGCCGCGGGGCTAATTTACTATTGGGTTTAGAACTCAGCGCCATGCAACTAGAGAACAAGGGCAAGGTGTTGTCCAGCCCACGCCTGCTGACGGCCGACCGCCAAACCGCCACCATAGAGTCTGGCGACGAGCTGCCCTATCGTGAGGCCGAGTCATACATCAGCACCACCCGATTCAAAAAAGCGGTGTTAAGCCTCAAGGTCACGCCCTACATCACCCCCGACGATCAGGTCATCATGGCCATTGCCATCAGCAAGGACACGCCCAAAGGCAATGGCGCCCTGTCGATTAAAAGCATTAACACCCAGGTCATGATTGAGGATGGCAGCACTTTGGTGATCGGCGGCATTTATGAAGAAAGCCATAGTGAAGCACAACGCAAGGTGCCCTTACTGGGCGACCTCCCCTTGCTCGGCCCCTTATTTCGCACCAGACAGCAGCAGCAAAATCGACAGGAACTGGTGATTTTTCTCACCCCCAATATTCTGGTCGACAAAATACCCACAGCGACTCAATAATCAAAAGACAGCTGCGATAAGTTCGGTTAAAATGCCTCTTATGAACAAACGGGTGGATAAATTGACAGGCAATTTTTTTCTGGTTGGCCCCATGGGCGCTGGCAAGACCACAGTGGGCAAGCAGTTGGCTTTGCAACTGGGCAAAACCTTCTATGACTCTGATCATGTGATCGTAGAGCGCACCGGCGTGGCCGTCACCACCATTTTCGAAGTTGAAGGGGAGCACGGCTTTCGTGGCCGCGAAGCGGAAGCCATTGAGCACCTGACCCAAATGGACAATATTGTTTTGGCCACCGGCGGCGGTGCCATCTTAAACGAGGCAAACCGTCAGGCGCTGCGCGATCGGGGTACGGTGATTTATCTACGAGCCAGCGTGGATGCTATTTTGAAGCGAACGCGGTATGATAAATCTCGCCCCCTGCTGCAAACCAGCAACCCCAGAGAGCGGCTCAATGATTTAATGACCCAGCGCGACCATTTGTATCAAGAGGTGGCCCACATAGTCATTGACGCCAACGGCCCAACCATCCATGCCTTGATGCAAAAACTCATGCAGTCAATTCAGGCACATCATCAGCTTAAGAACCCATGATTACCTTAAACGTTGCCACGCCTTCCCATCACTACCCTATTTTTATTGGCCAGAACCTACTCGGTGACCTGACCGAGACGCTCAAGCCCTACTTAAGCCATCAGGCCGCCATCATCACCAACACCACGGTGGCGCCCTTATACTTGGCCCAGCTTGAGGCCGCCTTAACCGCCCTGAATCAGCCCTATTTTGTGATCAGTCTGCCCGACGGCGAGGCGCATAAAACCTGGGCCACCCTCAACCTGATTTTTGATGGCCTGCTCGCGCAACACGCCGAGCGCAAAACCACGCTCATCGCCCTAGGCGGCGGCGTCATTGGCGACATGGCCGGCTTTGCGGCGGCCACCTATCAGCGCGGCGCCCCCTTTATTCAAATCCCAACCACCTTGCTAAGCCAGGTGGATTCCTCGGTTGGCGGCAAAACCGCCATCAACCACCCCATGGGCAAAAACATGATTGGCGCGTTTTATCAGCCACAGGCCGTGCTGGCCGACATGAGTACCTTAAGCACCCTGCCCGCGCGTGAATTTGCCGCCGGCCTGGCCGAAGTCATTAAGTATGGCCTATTGGGCGACCATGATTTTCTGGTGTGGCTAGAAGCCCATATAGACGACCTCATGGCCTTAAAGCCTGAGGCGCTTGCCTATGCGGTTGAAAAAAGCTGCCGCATGAAGGCCGAGATTGTGGCCCAAGATGAAACCGAGCAGGGCGTACGCGCTTGGTTAAATTTAGGCCATACCTTTGGCCACGCGATTGAGGCCGAATTAGGCTTTGGCACCTGGCTTCATGGCGAAGCCGTGGCCACCGGCATGGTCTTGGCCTGCCGCCTGTCAGAAACCTTGGGCTGCTTAAGCAGCGCCGACACCGAGCGGGTCATCGCCTTACTCCAACGTGCCGGCCTGCCCACAGAGCCGCCCAAATTTGCCTTCGATCAATGGATGGCCCACATGAGCCATGACAAAAAAGTCAGCCAAGGGACGCTACGCTTTGTGACCCTAACGCGACTAGGCCAGGCGGCCATTCGCAGCGACGTCAGCACCGACATGCTGCAGCAAACGTTGGCGCCCTATACCGTCTAGCCCACACACAAAAAAGCCGTGAGTCAGCTCACGGCTTTTTTGATGCTCGACATCACCCGCCACGATCACCCTTGCGCGGATTGATACACCCATAGCAATACCGGCTTGGTCTTACCCTGCATGAGCCTGTCTACCTTGGCCATGGCCTGATCATCAATCACCGGGCAGCCCTGACTGTAGCCTAGCCGTAAATGCCTAGGATAAATGGCCTCGGTGGGTATTTTTTGATATGAGTGCAACACCACCACCCGCTTAAACGCATTGTCGTTACTGGCCTCCAAGCCATGCAGCTTGTAATGAACATGAATGCCATACTGGCTGTATGCGCGGGCCCCCACTCGGTACTTGCCCAAGGAGGAAGCATAACTGCCCTCTACATTACTGAACACAATGTCAGAAACCGTACTGCGGTTGGCCTCATTACCATAGCCATGCGCCACTAGGCTGGAAAACGCCACCTGATCGGCCACGGCATCCCACACAAAAAAACGCGGCTTGCCCGAGTGGATGCTGAAATCAATCAGCATCACATGCCGATCGTCATAGCCCCGAGCGCGGGCAACCCCCACTGCCTCTTGGGCCTTAAGCCGCAGCGGCGCTTGCCAAGCGACGACGCCTGCCGCCTCATCTTGGCCAGCCCCCTGCTTCTGCGCATACATGCCCCCACCCACAATGACGACGGCCAAACCCATTATCCACCATAACAACCGCTTCATGCCAATCCACCCTAGGCCAAGTTAAGCCATCATCATACCCGTAAAGAGGCACGCCTGCCTCGATCATGGTGAACATTCGTCGCATGGGTTCTGACCCACATGGCTTTGGCCAGACAGAAACCGATGGTTTATAGACGACCAACAAGAGACACCATCCTCACGGTCAGCGATTTGGCCATCCCCTCCTGCACTCGGCGAACGGCCGTGGGTCAAATCAAGCGATGCATGCATGCCTCGGATTAAAAAGCCAAGAGTTGATGCGCTTCATTCATCGCTGGACACGCCGTTAAGACGCCGTCTCATCCGGTGACCGCTTTTGATAGCGCGCCGCAATCACGGCA
>JAGNPU010000077.1 GCA_017989485.1 Neisseriaceae bacterium | reverse complement strand
AATCTCGATGCAAATCCAAACCACGTTGAATTCTGACATCGTGATGCAGCTAGACGAATGCACGCCCGGCGAAGCCGACGAAAAAACCGCCCGCGAATCGATGTTGATGAGCCTGCGTTGGGCTGAACGCTCCAAAAAAGCGTTTGAAGACCTCAAAAACCCCAATGCCTTGTTCGGCATCATTCAAGGCTCGATGTATGGCAACCTGCGTCAAGAATCGGCCACCGCCCTCATCGACATGAACTTTGACGGCATTGCCATTGGCGGCCTCTCCGTGGGTGAGCCCAAGCCTGAGATGTACCGCATGATGCGTGAAATCGCGCCCATGCTGCCCGAAGACAAACCCCATTACCTGATGGGGGTAGGCACACCAGAAGATTTGATTTACGGCGTGGCCCACGGCATCGACATGTTTGACTGCGTGATGCCCACCCGCAACGCACGCAACGGCTGGTTGTTTACCCGCTTTGGCGACTTAAAAATCAAAAATGCCACGTACAAAATGGATCATCGCCCAATCGATGAAACCTGTGGCTGTTACGCTTGTCAAAACTTCAGCCGCGCCTATTTGCATCACCTACACCGCACTCAGGAGATCTTAGGCGCCCAGCTAAACACCATTCACAACTTGCATTATTACCAACAGCTGATGCAAGATGTGCGGGATGCCTTAGATGAGGGCCGTTTTGAAACCTTCCGCCTGCAGTTTGCTGAAGAGCGCGCCATGGGCGTGAATGCGCCAAAAAACCCTTAAGCACTGAGGCATCAGCACATTACCTGTCACATTCCAGCGGTTTTTTTGTATTTTGCTGAAGAACCGCTGAATAATGACAAAATCACTTGGAAATTTGGGCTAGCCCCTATAAAATAGCCCATTGTTTATATAACCGACGTACAGGATAAAAAAAATGATCGATTTCGCATTCGCCGCTGACGCCGCTGGCACAGGCAGCTTGATTACTCAGTTCGCCCCTTTATTGCTGATTTTAGTGGTGTTCTACTTCTTAATCATGCGCCCACAGCAAAAGAAATTTAAAAATCATCAAAAAATGATTTCAGAATTGACGCGCGGCACCAAAGTGATCACCAGCTCAGGCATTGCCGGCAAAATCACCAAGGTTGACGAACGCTTCTTTACCATTGAAATCGCCGCCGGTGTTGAAGTTCAAATTGAACGTTCCGCCATCGCCAGCATCGTGGAAAACTAAAAAACCCCTTGTTTTATGGCCGCACTCGTTGCGGCTTATTGCTTTTTGTAAGGTTGACAATGAACCGATATCCTATTTGGAAATACCTCATCATCCTCGTGGTATTCGTGGTGAGCTGTGTCTATGCCGTGCCCAATTTATTTGGCGAAACCCCGGCCGTCCAAGTCTCCACCAACCGCCAGTCTATCGTGATCAACGAAGACACCATGGCGCAAATCGAGGCTGAATTACAGCAAAACAACATCCAAACCAATGGCATTTACCTTGATGGCAACAGCCTTAAGGTTCGCTTATTGAATGCTGAAGCGCAGCTTAAGGCGCGCGACCTCATCGAGGACAGCTTGGGTGAAGGCTACATTACCGCCTTAAACCTATTGCCAGACAGCCCTACCTGGATGGCCAACATCAAGGCCAACCCGATGTTCTTGGGCCTAGACTTACGCGGTGGCGTACACTTTTTGTTGCAGGTTGACAAAAAAGCGGCCGTGGAGAAAAAACTTGAGCGCTACGCAGGCGACATTCGCCGCACCCTCAGAAACGAAAAAATTCGCTACGGCAGCATCCGCACCGTGGACAATGCCTTAGTCGTGCCGTTACAAGACGCCGAGAGCCAAACAAAAGCCCTGCGCGTGTTGGCCAAAGAGCTGCCGGAAGTGACCCTCACCAACGACGGCGAGCGCGGCATTACCCTGAGCATGCCTGAAGCCTTAATCACCAAAATCCAAGACGATGCGGTGAAGCAAAACATGAGCACGCTGCACAACCGCGTCAATGAATTGGGCGTGGCCGAACCGGTGATACAACAGGCTGGTCCTGACCGCATTGTGGTACAGCTGCCTGGCATTCAAGACACGGCCAAGGCCAAAGACATTTTAGGGCGCACCGCCACCTTAGAAGTACGCCGCGTCGAAGACGATGCCGCCATGATGCAACAAGCCTTAGACGGCAACGTGCCCGTGGGTTATGAACTCTTGTCAGAGACCGGCCCAGGCGGCGATCGCCCGATTTTGATCAACCGTCAGGTTGAACTGACCGGCGACAACATCAACGATGCCCAACCGTCTTTTGACGAAAAAGGCGCGGCCGCCGTGGCGATTAATCTGGACTCGACCGGGGCCAGCATATTCCGCGACCTGACCCGTAACAACCTGAAAAAACGCATGGCCATGGTCTTGATTGAACAGGTGCCGAACAAAAGCGACGACCCAACCGCCCCTGTGACCTTTACCAAAAAGTCAGAAGTGGTGACGGCGCCGGTGATTCAATCTGAAATCCCCAATGGCCGCGTGCAAATTTCAGGCAGCATGAACAGCGCCGAAGCAAATGACGTGGCCTTGCTGCTGCGCTCTGGCTCTTTGGCTGCGCCGATGAACATCGTCGAAGAACGCACCATTGGCCCTAGCCTAGGACAGGAAAACATCACCAAGGGCTTCCACTCTACCCTATGGGGCTTTATCGTGGTCGGCGGCTTCATGATGCTGTATTACCGCACCTTTGGCGTGTTCTCGGTGCTGTCACTGACCTATAACCTGGTGTTGCTGATTGCCATTTTGTCGATGCTGCAGCTGACCTTAACCCTGCCAGGGATTGCGGCGATTGCCCTGACCTTAGGCATGGCCATTGACGCCAACGTATTGATTAACGAGCGCATACGCGAAGAGCTGCGCGCCGGCGCCCCGCCACAAATGGCGATTAACGCAGGCTACAAACACGCTTGGGCCACGATTGTGGACTCTAACGTGACCTCGCTGATCGCTGGCTTGGCCCTGTTGGTGTTTGGTTCTGGCCCCGTACGCGGCTTTGCCGTGGTGCATTGTATTGGTATTGTGACCTCGATGTTTACCTCAGTCATGGTGTCTCGCTCGTTTGTGAACATTTGGTACGGCCGTCGTCACCGCCTCAAAAAAGTGTCCATCGGTTCGGTTTGGCGCCCTGAAGACGACAGCCTCCGTGCTGGCAGCAACAAGGAATAAGCATAATGGAATTCTTTAAAATCAAACGCGACATTCCGTTCATGAGCTATGGCAAGCTCACGACGTTTATCTCGCTGGCCACCTTTGTGGTGGCCGTGGTGTTCTTATTCACCAAAGGCCTGAACTTCTCGGTAGAGTTTACCGGGGGGACGGTGATGGAAGTGCAATACAGCCAGGGCAGCGACCTCAACAAAACCCGTGACGAAGTCAACAAGCTCGACTTGGGCACGGCGTCGGTACAGGCTCTGGGCACCACCAAAGACGTGATGATTCGCCTGCCCAATAAGGAAGGCATGAACTCTGCCCAACTGTCTGAACAGGTGATGCAAATCCTGAAGGCTGAAAGCCCAGACGTTCAGCTGCGTAAAGTCGAATTTATTGGCCCACAGGTGGGTGAAGAGCTGGTCAATCACGGCCTATTGGCCATCGGCTTTGTCTGCCTAGGTATTATTATTTACCTGTCGGTGCGCTTTGAGTGGCGCTTTGCGGTGTCTGCCATCATCGCCAACATGCATGACGTGGTGATTATTTTGGGCTGTTTCGCCCTTTTCCAGTGGGAATTCTCGCTGACGGTATTGGCCGGTATTTTGGCCGTGCTGGGCTATTCGGTGAACGAATCGGTGGTGGTGTTTGACCGAATTCGCGAAAACTTCCGCAAGCCGGGCATGCGCAATCACTCCGTGCCGGAAGTCATCGACAATGCGATTACCTCGACCATGAGCCGTACCATCATTACCCACGCCTCAACCGAGGCCATGGTGATCTCGATGCTGGTCTTCGGTGGCGATGCCCTACACGGCTTTGCCATGGCCTTGACCATTGGCATTGTGTTTGGCGTGTACTCTTCCGTTTTGGTGGCCAGCCCGATGTTGCTGTTCTTCGGCCTCAGCCGCGAAAGCCTGATCAAACCGGTGAAGAAAAAAGAAGAAGCCGTCGTTTAATCCCCATAAGGTTGCCTTCGGGCAACCTTTTTCTTAGAGATGCTCATGGAATTGCTCGCCTACCTGATGGACTTCATCACCCTCGTTTTTGATTACTTCTTGCACTTAGACGTCCACCTGCTTGAACTGAGCCAAAACTACGGGCCCTATATTTATCTGATTCTGTTTTTGATTATTTTCTGTGAAACCGGCCTGATTGTGACGCCTTTTTTGCCAGGCGATTCCCTCTTGTTCATGGCCGGCAGCATTGCGGCCCTGGGTGAAATGAATATTTACCTGATGATGGGCCTGCTCATTGTGGCCGCCATTCTCGGCGACACGGTCAACTATGCCGTCGGCAAAGCCCTAGGGGCCAAGCTGTTCAGCAACCCAAATTCGAAAATATTCAAGCAAAGCCATCTGGCCAAAACCCATGAGTTCTATGAAAAACACGGCGGCAAAACCATCATCATTGCCCGTTTCGTGCCCATAGTGCGCACGTTCGCCCCCTTTGTGGCCGGCATGGGCAAAATGTCTTACCGTAAATTTCTGACCTATAACGTGACCGGCGGCATTATTTGGGTCCTGCTGTTTGCCACAGCCGGCTATTTATTTGGTAACCTAGAGATTGTGAAAAAAAACCTGTCTCTCATCATGTTGGGCATCATCATCCTGTCTATTTTGCCTGGCGTGTTTGAGTATGTCCGCCATCGTAAAGGTAGCCAAAAGTCATGAGCCACATCATTCAATTACCTGACCACCTCATCAACCAGATTGCGGCTGGCGAAGTGGTTGAACGCCCGGCCAACGCCCTCAAAGAAATTCTGGAAAACAGCATCGACGCCGGTGCCACCGACATTCAGATCGAACTGGTCAACGGCGGCACCAAGCTGATGCGCGTCAGCGACAACGGCAGCGGCATGCTGGCCGACGACCTGGCCTTGGCCCTACACCGCCACGCCACCAGCAAGATCAAAAGCCTACACGATTTAGAACACGTTCAGTCCATGGGCTTTCGCGGCGAGGGGCTGGCCAGCATTGCCGCCGTCAGCCGCCTGACCCTCAGCAGCAAGCACGCCGACGGCGAGCACGGCCACCAAATCATGGCCATCGACGGCAAACTGCATCCCGTCAGCCCCACGGCGCACAATCTGGGCACCACGGTTGAAATCGTGGACATCTACTTCAACACCCCGGCACGGCGTAAGTTTTTAAAATCGGACAACACCGAATACGCCCACTGCTTCAGTGCCATTCAGCGCATTGCTCTGGCCTATCCGCACATTGCCTTTTCAGTACGCCACAACGGCAAACAAACCCTCAGCCTGCCGGTACAGTCTGGCCTAGACCGGGCCGCCGCCATTTTGGGCGAAGACTTTAAGGCCGCAGCCTTAACCGTGCCCGCTCAAGAAGGCATGATGTCGTTGAGCGGCTATATTTCTAGCCCCACCTACAGCAAGGGCAAAACCGACAAGCAGTATTTCTACGTCAACGGCCGCTTTGTCCGCGACAAAGTGCTGTTTCACGCGGCCAAGCAGGCTTACCGCGACGTGTTGCACCACGAGCTCACGCCCGCCTTTGCGCTGTTTTTGACCATGCCGCCGGAACTGGTGGACGTCAACGTCCACCCGACCAAAACCGAGGTGCGTTTTCGCGAAGGCCAGGCCATACACCAACTGGTGTTTCACGCCCTGAATCGGGTCTTGGCCGATACCCGTGCCGACCTACGCCCGTCGATTAGCCAACCCGCGCTGGGCCTAGGCCTAAACAGCGATGATGGCAAATCCATGGCCGCCTTCATGCCGCCAACCCGCCCCGCACAGGGCGGGGCCAGCTCAGGCAGCGGTGGCGGCGTTGCCCCCGCACCGTTTCGCCCACAAAGCGGCGGGGCCCACTATCAGCGCCCCTTAAGCCTGTCTCAGGCTAAGGAGGCACTCAATACCTATGACACCCTCTACCAACGCCCAGCCGAGCTAGACCAAATGGCGGCCGCTCAGGCCAGCCTGGCCGAGCCTGCGCCGGGCCAAGCAGCAGCCCCGCCAGAACACCCTTTAGGCTATGCCATCGCACAGCTGTGCGGCATTTACATTTTGGCTCAGGCAGACAATGGCTTGATTTTGGTCGACATGCATGCCGCCCACGAACGGGTGACGTATGAGCGCCTTAAAACCCAGCTCGACGACGGCAACCTGGCCACGCAAACCCTGTTAATCCCCGCCTCTTTCGACGCCACGGCATTAGAGGCCGCCACCGTGACCGAACACCAAGACACCTTGCAACAGCTTGGCCTGGCCTTATCCCTCTTAGGCGAGCACACCATAGCCGTGCGGTCGGTGCCGCTGATGCTGGCCAAGGGCGACTACGTCGCGCTGGCCCAGTCGATTTTGGCCGACATCCAAAGCTATGGCGCCAGCCACGTCCTGACGGAAAAGCGCAACGAGCTATTGGCCAGCATGGCCTGCCACGGCTCAATCCGCGCGGGCCGCCAGCTGACGCTGCCGGAAATGAACGCCCTGCTGCGCGACATGGAGGCCACGCCGCGCTCCAACCAGTGCAACCATGGCCGCCCCACCTGGGTGAAGCTCACCATCAGCGAATTGGACGGCCTGTTCATGAGGGGGCAGTAATAAGTGCAACCACCTTCAGTACTGGCCTTATTGGGCCCCACCGCCTCCGGCAAAACCCAGCTGGCCTTAGACCTGGCCCAGGTGCGCGACATTGAAATCATCAGCCTGGACTCGGCCCTGATTTATCAAGACATGAACCTTGGCACCGCCAAGCCCAGCCCAAGCGAGCTGGCCCAGGTGCCCCACCACCTCATCGACATCATTTCCCCGATGGACAGCTATAGCGCGGCCGATTTTTGTCGTGATGCCCTGGCCTTGATTCCGGCCATACAGGCCCGAGGCCGGCTGCCCGTCATCGTGGGCGGCACCATGATGTATTACAAAGCCCTTACCGAAGGGCTAAATGATTTGCCCAGCGCCGATGCCGGCGTCCGTGCTCAGCTACAGGCCGACAAGGCCCGTCTTGGCTTAGCCGGCCTGTACCAACGCCTACAGGACGTCGACCCAGACACGGCGGCCCGCTTACAGAGCGCCGACAGCCAGCGCATAGAGCGTGCCCTAGAGGTGTTTTTGCTCACCGGCAGGCCCCTGAGTGCGCACTTTAAGGCCCAGCAGGCGAACAAACCTGATTTAAACCTGACCACCGTAGCCTTGATTCCAGAAGCCCGAGCCCGCTTACACGCCCAGATCAAACTACGCTTTGACAACATGATGGCCAACGGCTTTATTGATGAGGTCCAAGCCCTACAGGCCAAATACCCTGAGCTACACGCCGACCTGCCCTCTATGCGCTGCGTGGGCTATCGCCAAGCCTGGCAGTATCTTGCCGGCGCCGACGACGTGGTGGGCATGACCGAAAAAAGCATTATTGCCACGCGCCAACTGGCCAAACGCCAGCTGACCTGGCTGCGCAGCCTAGATTATGAGCTGGCGCTTGATCCTTACGCGCAAGCCGACTTATTGACACCCACCTTGGCCCTTATCGACCGAAAGACCCCTGCATGAGCTTAATGCCCCCTCCAGCCCCCTTTATCCGCCGCCTGTTCGCCCTAGTGTACGAGTCACTCTTGGTCACCGCCGTCTCCCTGGTGGC
>JAGNPU010000076.1 GCA_017989485.1 Neisseriaceae bacterium | reverse complement strand
CCTATGGGCATGGCCACAGAGGGTGCGGTGGTCATGCTGCTGGGGGCCGGTGAGATGGCCCATTCGTCTGAAGGCATGGGTGCTGCCTTGGCCTGAGGAGCGCGGGCGACCTGAATGGGTGCTGCGGCCTGAGCGGGCGGTGCGACAGGGGTCAATATGATTTGTTGGCTACGGGCCACGGGTGTTTCAATCACCACGGGCATGACCGCTGCGGCTTTCGGCGCCGTGCTCGGCGCGCTGGCCATTAAGGTTGGGGTGGCGTTGGGCATGAAGATTGGCGGCACCGGAATGGCCAGGCTGTTTTTGGCGATTAAAATCGTCGAGCTGGCCCGCAGCTTGTTGCTGGAGAGCTGATTCAAGCGTTTGATTTCAGCGATCGACATGCCGGTATTGGCTGCCAATTGGGCCACGTCTTCCCCAGCAGAAGGCTGGTAGAAGTCCCAAGACAGCAAGGTGTTTTTGTCGGCTTTTTTGAGGTTGGCGTGGAAGGCGTCAATCTTGGTCACCGGCAGCAAAATGCGGCGGATGTTTTGGGTGGCGACCACGGGGGCCACCACGCCAGGATTGAGTCGTTCAAACTCGGCAGGGCTAATGCCCGCCAGGCGCGCCGCCGCAGCCGTGTCGATGGCATGGTCTAGGGTGACCACGCCAAAATAGGGTTGGTCGGCAATGGGGGTGAGGTTTAACGCAAACGTATCAGGGCTGGCGATCAGGTTGCGCACGGCCAACAGCTTGGGCACGTAGTTGCGGGTTTCTGCCGGCATGTTGAGGTTTTCGTAGGTGATTTCCAAGCCTTGGGCTTGGGCGCGCTTAATCGCTTTGCCCACGTTGCCTTGACCCCAATTATAGGCAGCCAGCGCCAAAGGCCAGTCGCCAAATAGATTGTGTAGGTATTGTAAATACGTCAGGGCGGCGTCGGTGGCGGCGTACACGTCAAGGCGGCCATCGTATAAATTGTTTTGGGTCAGGCCGAAGTCTTTGCCGGTGGCCGGCATGAACTGCCAAAGGCCAGAGGCGCCCACGCGTGATTTGGCGCTGGTGACAAAGGCGCTT
The DNA here is from genome assembly GCA_017989485.1 of Neisseriaceae bacterium. Classification (GTDB taxonomy): domain Bacteria; phylum Pseudomonadota; class Gammaproteobacteria; order Burkholderiales; family Neisseriaceae; genus JAGNPU01. Next base: position 6,773 of record JAGNPU010000076.1, on the reverse strand, counting down.
TCAATAATCGGCAATAGGGCGATTTCGGCGGGCATATTGCGCTTTTGCACTTCTTGCGCAATATGGAACATATAGGGTTCGCTGCGCTCTACGATGCGGTTAAAGTAGGGCAGGCGGGTGCTGTAATACTGTTCGTGCTTGCGCACGATTTCAGGATTGACTTCGGCCATTTGAAAGTCATTGCGTAACTTAGACCAAATGCCATCAGGATGGCCGACATAGCCTTTTAGGGGCGCCGTACTCATCTGCATGATGTCGCGTGCCACGCCAGCGGTGTTGGTGCTGGCTAGGCCCTGAGCGGAAAGGCTCAGCATGGGCACAATGCTGGCAAGTGATAGCGCGATTTTCTTCAAGGCTGTCATATTATACAATACCCAAAAATGAAATAAACACCAAATCGTATAAGAGTTGGGGGTTATTTGTCAATGTTGGTCTTCTGGGTAATTGCTTCATTATTATGTCTTTTTCTTTTTGAGGGGTTATGCCTAGGGGCCTAGCCCTGATTTTTAAATTCTCGTAAAGATTGGAAGCGGGCGAATTCGTCGGCATCGGCAAGGCCTATTGTGGCCGCAATGTGGGCGTTGTCGGTGCGTAAAAACGGGTTGATTAAGCGTTCTTTCGCCAAAGAGGTAGGGAGTGACACGGGGTGTTGGTCGCAATAGGCCAGAGCCGCGGCCACGTCTGGATTGCCGGGATCCACTTTTTCGGTAAAGTGTAAATTGCTGCGGGTGTATTCATGTGCGGGGTAAAATAAGGTATTGTGGGGTAAGGCCTTGAGTTTGTTCAGGCTATCAAATAGTTGTGCATAGGTGCCGGTGAACACGCGGCCACAGCCGGCGCTGAATAAGGTGTCGCCACAAAAAACGTGGGCCTGTGTCGGCGTTTCTTGCCAAATAAACCCTAGGTGGTCTGCGGTGTGGCCGGGAATGTCGAGGACGTTAAAAGCACCGAATACGGTGTTGATGGCGTTGGGTTCAGCAACGGCATGGGTCACCAGGGCAATGCTCTCTGGCCCATACACGGGGCAGTCGGGATAGTGGCTGAGCAAATCGGCGACGCCGCCGATGTGGTCGGCGTGATGGTGGGTCAGTAATAAGGCATTAAGGCTTAAGCCATGTGTCTTTAAAAATGCCAGCACGGGCGCGGCGTCGCCGGGATCAACCACCACGGCCTGTTGGTTTTGGTGTAGGGTCCAAATGTAGTTGTCGTTAAAGGCGGGGATGGGGGTGATCTGGATCGGGTTCATGGCATTCTCTTGGTTTGTGGGACACATGAAAGGGTGGTGGGGCATGGCAGTCGCTGATTTTGGTCTTTGGACGCAAAACACGCCTATGGGTCAATACGTTTTGGCTCAGGAGCAGGCTTTTTTTGATCAGCATGCGGAAGATATTTTTGGGTATTATGCGGTGCAAATCGGCCTGCCGGAACACGCGCTATTAAGGCAAAGCCGTATTGCCCATCGTCTTTGCCTGGCGCCTTATGGTCAAGTAGACGTGCATGCCCAAAGTACAATGTTGCCCCTAGATTGTCAAAGCATGGATTTGGTGGTGTTGCCCCACGGCCTAGAAATGACCGAGCACCCGCATCAGGTGTTGAGTGAAATTCATCGGGTGCTGGTGCCGGATGGCAAGCTGTTGTTGACGGGGTTTAATCCCGCCTCCCTATGGGGCGCTAAGGCCCAACTGGCCGATAGCGGACTGCCGTCTCGGGCCCAGATGATTGGGTGGCTAAGGGTGAATGACTGGCTGGCTTTTTTAGGCTTTGAAGTAGCTGCCTGGCAATTTATGGTGTATGTTCCGCCTTGTCATAGCGAAGTGGGGCTGCAGCGTTGCCGCTTCTTGGCGCAGATGGGGCCACGACTGTGGCCACGGCTAGGCGCCGTTTATGGCCTTTATTTGGTCAAGCGGACCGTCGGCGTTCATCCGCTTAAGCCAGCCTGGCGGCTGTCTCAGGCCACGGCACCGGCCGCGGTGGCACCGATTAAAGACGATGCCTTCCGGCACAAATCGAATCAACGGACAAACAAAACATATGAGTGACGAACAAACAGTAGGTGAGACAGTTTATATTTATGCCGACGGCGCGTGTAAGGGGAATCCGGGCGTGGGGGGCTGGGGGGCTTTATTGGTGTATCAAGGCCATGAGAAGGCGATTTGCGGCGGCGCGCTGGACACCACCAATAACCGCATGGAGTTACAGGCCGTGATTGAGGGCTTAAGGCTGCTCAAGCGGGCCTGCGTGGTGAAGGTGTACACCGACTCGCGCTACGTTCAGCAGGGGATTACTGAGTGGATCGAGGGCTGGAAAGCCAAGGGCTGGCGCACGGCGAGTAAAAAGCCGGTGAAGAATGAGGACTTGTGGAAAATATTGGATGCCCTGACCCAAGGGCACACCGTGTCTTGGCATTGGGTTAAAGGCCACGCAGGCCACCCGGGCAATGAACGGGCCGACGAATTGGCCAACGAGGGCGTGGTGAAGGTGTTGGCCGAGCAAGGGTGAAGGTCGAGCATTGACCATCGCCAAAGCCGCCCCTATCGGGCGGCTTTTTTGTGGGCGGTTGATGTTAAGCCTTGTCGGCGTCTATGGGCTGAACGTCTAGGGTATCGTCGTGCTTGCGCAATAGGGTGCGCAGTAGGTGTAGGCTGTGTGGGTCAAACAACAGCTGGCCGTTAGGCAGCACCAAGGCGCCACGGTAAAACTCATGGCTGTGGCAACGCAGGGAGATGGGGTGGCATTCGGTCACGCGGATGCGGTCAGGATACGGCCAGTCTTTCAGGGGCAGCTCGGTAAACGCCGTCTTGGCGCGCTGGTTGTGCGCGGCAATGGCCTCCTCGCCCACGCAGGCGCCCAGGCAGGCGTGCATGGTGTACTGCGGGCAGGGTTCACCCTTAGGCAAGGTGGTTGGCAAAATGCCGAGGCTGGCCTGACACAGCTGGTGTTTTAAAGCCAGCTGGCTCAGCGCACGCTTGGCGGCCTTGGGGTGGGCGAATAGGCCGTATAGGGGCGCCTGTAAGACGCCGGCCTGCACCGGTTTGATGTGGGCCTGTAACTGGCCGTGTTCGTTTGGGGCCAGGCACAAGGTGTAAGACTGGGCCGCATCTGGGCGAGCGGTCCGCTCCGGGTGGTGTTGGTGTAGCCACAGCAGTCCTTGGATATAGGCATCGAAGGGGCCGATGGCCGGCAAGTAGACCAGGTGGTCGACGTTTTTAATCCAGTCAGGCCGCTTGCTGCGGATAAAGGGGCTGCGCGCCTCAATGTAGGCGCGTTCGTGGTCGGACCAGCTCAGTAAGGTTTTTTGGGCGTCGTAAAACAGCACGGCACCCGCGGCATCGGGTAGGGTGTTGAGCTGCTCGGCCAAATTGACTGGCGTACGCGGATTCAGGGTGTGCGGATTGATTAAGGCCTGGGCTTGGGCCAGCCAAGGGGCGTGGCCGATCTCTTGATGGCTGATGTTGAGCAACTGATACACGGCCTCGGCATCGGGCATGGCGCGGTGGCGATCTAAGAGCTGAATATTGAATCGGGCGATGATGCTGTCTAAATTGTGCTTGTGGTGCTGGGGGTAGAGCTTGCGCGAAAATTTCACCGTACACAGCTCGGGGGCGCGAAACGAGAGGCCGGCGCGCATGAATTCATTGCGTAAGAAGTGGTAATCAAAGCGGGTGTTGTGGGCAATGATGAGGGCCTGGTTTAGCTCTTGGTGCAATAAGGGCGCCAGATCTTGAAACGAGGGGGCGTCTTTGACCAGTTCGTCGTCGATGCCGGTGAGGTTGGCGACAAAAGGCGGAATGCTTTGTTGCGGGTTCACCAGCCAACTTTGATGGCTAATGCCCTGGGCACTGATTTTAATCAGGGCCACTTCGGTGATGCGGTCCGTATAGAAATGCCCCCCGGTTGACTCTAGGTCAATAATGGCAATGACGGGGTGTAAGGTCAAAAGTGCTTGATGTAATTCGGATTGTTGTTGCGCAAGGGTCATCATGACAAATAAAGGGCCGCAGCAGATTTGAAAGCCCACATTGTACTATTCTTTGCCAGAATAAAAAAACTTTAAAAAAGGGTTGACAGGTGAGGCCGGTGTTCCTATAATTCAGCCTCTTTGTTGCACCCGTAGCTCAGTTGGATAGAGTATCTGGCTACGAACCAGAGGGTCGGGCGTTCGAATCGCTCCGGGTGCACCACAAAGACTATGCGCTCATCGTCTAGCGGTTAGGACACCGCCCTTTCACGGCGGCAGCCGGGGTTCGATTCCCCGTGGGCGTACCAGCTTCGAAAAAACACCTTCCATTGGAAGGTGTTTTTTTATGCCTGTCTTGTGTGTGGGTGCGGTGTGTGGGCCGATTTGGGCACGGTTTAAAAAGAAATGGGAACTTCACTAACAGGATAAGGCTCCTACCTTAACCTCTTAAACAGATAAAAAGGATGTATTCATGACGATTAAACCCCTGTTGACATGGTTGCCTGCTGTTGCCCTGATGGCCGTATTGACGGCCTGTGCTGCCCCAGGCACGCCTTCAGACAAAGCGACTGCAGCCAAAGAGGTGGCCGTTGACGCCAGCAAAGACGTGACCTATGCCTGCGGCGAGCAAGGCGATCAAAAGGTGGCGGTAAAGTATGGCTTTAAAGGCCAAGAGGCGGTGGCGGCGGTGGTGACCTATCGCGATCAAACCACGCCGGTTTTACTGCGTGACCCTAAGCAAGACGGTAATGTGTTCCAAAGCAATGGGATTACTTGGGCGTCTGGCGCCGCGACCTTAGACACCGTGGCCACCGTGGACGGCAATATGTTGATGCAAGACGGCACGATAGACGAAGAGGGTGAATCTACGCCAGTGAGCAATATTTTGACGAAATACTGTAAGGTGGTTAAGGCGTAATCAGCCATCCGCAAAAAATCGCGCCTGTTTCGGGCGCGATTTTTTTTGCCTACGCTGTGCCCTAGGCCTGGGATAGGTGTAAATCTAGCCCGGCCTTGCCCAGCCAATAGCCGTTGCAGGCTTCTTGGTTGACCAGCGGCAGTGGCTGTTGCCCCTGTTCGTTGGCTTTAAAGTCGCGCAAGACGTCTAGGGTGCTGAGCCCGTTGGGCGACAGGCGCATCACGTCAACCAGGTCGTGCATGTGGGCCAGCTCATTGCCAAGGTTATAGCAGTAACCGCTTTGGGTTTGCAGGCCATTGAGCACGAACACGGTTTGGCCTTCCTGTGACTGCACGGTGCGGCCAGTGGGATAGTCAATGCAGCAGGTTTGGCATTGGTCTTTGGCACGGTCTTCCGAGCGGGCGGTAAAGCAGCGCGCCGAAATCGCCAGCGGCAAATAGCCGTAGCCGAACACTTCCACCTCAAACTGGCCACGAATGCCCAGCTGGTCACATTGGGCCATGATGTTGCGCAGCCAGGTCTGCGACAGCTCAACCGGCATACACCAGCGGGTCATGCCCTGTTTCAATAAGATATTGAGGGTGTAGGCATTGTAGATATTGAGCGCCGGGCCAGCAATAAACGGCAGTTTGCGTTCCGAAACCAGGTTGACCGCGCTTAAGTCGTTGGCCTCGATCATAAAGTCGCCGTTGTCGATGAGCTGGCGCATTTCTTTGAGTTCAAACGGTGCTTCAATCAGCGCCAGCGTGGACAAGACGACCTGCTTGCCCGATTGGGCCAGGGTTTTGGCCAAATCGATCCAGTCGGCCACCACCAGCTCGCGGCGTTTGCTGCAGACGGTTTCACCAAGGTAGATAATGTCGGCAGCGCTGTTTTGAGCGGCCTGATAAAACGTTTCCGTATCGGCTTTTGGCCAATAGTACAAAACGGGACCAAGGGCGTATTGCATGGTAGGACTCCTGATTATTTCCATTTGCGGTGGTAGGCACCGAGGGTGGTTTGGGTGCCTTCAGAGACGGCACCCAGTGCGGCCATCCATTCGGGATTAGGGACATAGGCATCGGGGTCGCGTAAGCAGGCATCAATGGCACTGCGCCAAACCTTGGCGACCTGACCCACATAGGCGGGGCTGCGCTGGCGGCCTTCAATTTTCACCGAGGCGATGTTGGCCTTTAATAAGTCGGGCAAGAGCGCCAAGGTATTGAGGCTGGTGGGCTCCTCTAGGGGGTGGTACAGCTGGCCATCGACAAAGTAGCGGCCTTTGCAAAGGGTAGGGTAGCCTGCGTGTTCGCCTTCTTGATGACAGTCGATGAGGACGTCGTTAAGGCGCGACTCTAAGCCCTTAGGGGTGTTGGTCCAGCGCACAAACTGGGCGGGTGAACAGGCGCCCGCCGTGTTCGGCGATTCGCCGGTCAAATAAGAGGAGAGGTAGCAGCGCCCTTCTGCCATGATGCATAGGCTGCCAAAGGCAAAGACCTCCAGCGGCACCGGGCTGGTTTGGGCAAGCTGGGTCACCTGAAACAGCGACAGCACCCGTGGCAGCACCACGCGGTGGACGGCAAAGTGACGATGATAAAACTGTATGGCTTCAATATTGGTGGCCGAGGCCTGTACCGATACGTGGCGTTCAATGTGGGGGTGGCGTTCAGCGGCGTACGCCAGCATGGCCATGTCGGCCAAAATCAAGGCGTCTGCGCCGATGGCGGCGGCCTGGTCGACGGCGCGCTGCCAGCGCTCAAAGCCGTTGGGGTGGGCAAAGGTGTTGATGGCGACGTGGAGCTTTTTGCCACGCTGATGAACGTATTCGGCGGCCTCGAGCAGCTTTTTGTCGGTGAAGTTCAGCCCCACAAAATGGCGGGCGTTGGTGTCGTCTTTAAAGCCAATATAGACCGCATC
>JAGNPU010000075.1 GCA_017989485.1 Neisseriaceae bacterium | reverse complement strand
GGTTTGTCATCAGCCACAAAAGCGGGCGGCTGCAGCGCAGTAAGGTGGACGAGGCGGTTGACGTCATCCGCGCGTCCTTTCATCAAGACTTAACCATTACCACGCTGGCGCGTCGGGTGGGATTAAACGAATGTTATTTGAAGCGCTACTTTAAGGAGCAGACAGGGGACACCGTGGCCGGCTACATCCGGCGGCTGCGCTTGGATTGTGCCATGGACATGTTGGCGCATCAGGGCAAAACGGTGAAAGAAACCATGTATTTTGTGGGCTATCGCCATGCGGGCCATTTCAACACCGTCTTTAAGCAGCGTTTTGGCTGCTTGCCCAGCAAGGTACAGTAAGGCTGTCGCCCACAAAAAAAAGCCGCCTAGTTTAGGCGGCTTTTTTGACGTCGGGCATCAGAAGCGATAGCGCAGGCTGCCGGTGACGCTGCGTAAGGCCCCAAAACTCATGCGGTCAGGCTGGGTGCGGTATGCCTTGTTGAAGACGTTGTCCACGTTTAAGGTCAATTCAGCATGCTGATTAATCTGATAGCGTGCCATTAAATCGACCACGGAATAGGCTTTTTGGCGGGCGCTGGCCAGAGCGCGTTCGGCCGCTTCAGGGCTGTTGACGACGCTGAGCAACGTCGTGCTGTAGGTTTCGCTCTGCCAGCGTATGCCCCCGCCTACCGTCCATTTAGAGGCTGCGTCCGGTAACTGATAGCTGGTGAATAGCTTGACGGTGTGGCGGGGAATCGCTTCCGTATTCAAACGGGCTCGGTCGCCATCACGGCTCAGCGATTGGCTATAGCCTGCCTGAATTTGCCAGCTGGGGGTGATGTTGCCGCCGATGTCGAGTTCCCAGCCATGGGTTTTGGCTTCATCAACGGCACGGTAATAGGTATCGCCTTGGGCATCACGCCCAGCGGCGACGGCCATGTTTTCCTTGCGGGTTTGATAAATCGCCATCGACGCATTGAGCTGGCCATCCAGTAGCTCAGCTTTTAAGCCTGCTTCAATATTGCTGCCAATAATGGGCTTTAGATAAGCATCGTTAATGTCTTTTTGGTTTTGCGGGACGAATAGGCTGCTGTACGAGGTGTAAGCAGACCAGGCGTCATTGAGCTCATACACAATGCCGGCGTAAGGGGTGAGACGGCTGCTGGAAGACGATTCGATGTCGTTTTTGCGGCTGTTAAAGCTGCCGTATTCGGTGCGGCTGTAGCGTGCGCCGAGGATGACGGACAGGTCGTCAGTGGGGTATAGGCGGGTGGCCGCATAGCCGCCGAGCTGGCGTTGGCGGTCGTTGCGTTTGAACGACTGTACGGGGCCAGACGGCAGGGGGTAGTCGCCGTGTTTGACAAAGTCATACACGTCGTCTAACAGCCCCGGCCGATGACGACCGCCGTCGCCTTCATTGCGGTAGCGGGTGCCGTTGAGGCCCATAATCACGTCATGGCGGCGGCCAAACAGGTCGTACTTGCCGGTTAAGGACATGTTCAGGCTGTGGGTTTGCGGCGACCGGTCCCAAAAGCCGGTAATCATGTGGCTGGCATTGGTGTTGTGGTCGATGCTGATGATGCCTGCGACGCCGTAGGGCTGATACCAGTGGCTGCGGGTGTAGCTGTATTCCAGATTGGCCAACCAGTCGTTGTCAAAACGGTGTTTGATGCCGGCAAATAGGTTTTGTGACTGGGTGCGGCTATACGACCAGTTGGTTGAAAAGTTATCACGGGGCCCAAAGTGGGTGGGGTAGCCTTCGTTGTCGTAGGCGCTGGCGCTGTGTGAGCCACTGGGCTTTTCTTTCACGTATTGCACGTGGATGCCGGCGCTCAGCTGGGTCGCGGGGGTCACGTCATAGGTCACAATGCCGTATAGCGATGCGGCGCGGTCATGCTCGCGGTCACGCCAGCCGTCGCCGTCCTCTAAGGACAAGACGGTTCGCCCGCGCACGGTGCCGCTTTCGTTGAGGCGGTTGGATAAGTCGGCGCTAAACCCATAGCGTGAATGGCTGCCGCCGTTGAGGGTCAGCTCGGCCATTGGCTCGATGGTCGGGCGTTTGCGCACCAGGTTAACGGTGGCGCCGGGTTCGCCAGAGCCGTCCATTAGGCCAGACACGCCGCGGATGACCTCTACGCGTTCATAGACGGAGGCTGTGGCATTGCCGGGATCCTGTAAGGCAATGCCAATCGGTAAGCCATCTAGCCAATAATTGCTGATTTGGCTGCCGCGGGCAAATAAGTAATTGTAGCCACCGCGGTTAGAGCCCCAGATTTGTTGGCTGACGCCGGTGGCCTGTAATAGGGCCCGGTCTAGGGTTTTGATGTTTTGGTCTTTTAGCTGCTGCTCGGTGATCACGCTAATGCTTTGTGGGATTTCCCGTAAAGACATCGGCAGGCCAATCGGCGTGTGGGTGCCATCGGTGGTGTAGCCGCGGTTTAAGGTGTGGCTGCGTTGGCCGGTGACTTCTATCGTCTCTAACTCGGCGCTTTCGGTGACGTTGTCTGCGGCGTGTAAAGACAGCGACAGCAGTGCCAGCATCATGGGTGAGAGGCGTAATGAGGGGGTGGGCATGGGGTTTCTCTTGTGTGTGGGTATGGTGGGCGCAGACGAGCTGCGCCTTTGTTATCAGCGTTTAGGTCAGGACTTAAGCGATCTTGGGCTCGATCAAAACAATGCTGCACTCTGTCGTGGCCGAAGGCTTTTGCTCACAGCCTTGTGGCACCACATACATCTCGCCGGCGCGCACCACGACGGCGTCGCGGCCATCACGAAACTCAAGCAACATCTCGCCGGCGAGCACAAACATCACCTTGTCGCTGCCTTCATGAGTGTGCCATTCAAATTCGCCGGTAAATTTGACAATGCGAAATTGAAAGCCATAGCTGTTGATGATTTTTGGCTGCCAATGGGCGGTGAGGGCTTGTAGCTCGGCGTTGATGTCGATGACCAGGCCGTCGGCCTGAATTTCTGGGTAATCAGTCATAAGGGTTCCTTAATATAGATGAGGCTGGCTGGGCACACGGCCCCGCCAGCGTGGGTTATTTGGCGGCGTCAAAGGCCGCCTTAAGCTGTGCGCTGGCTTGCAGCAGTTGCTGTACGCCGCCGGCCACAATGTAGTTGGCAGAAGGCATGACCACGACTTGGCCTTTCTCCCAGGCCGAGGTTTTGGCCACGATGGGGTTGTCCAATACGTTTTTGGCCGGAGGGCCTTCATCGCCGATGGCGGCGGTGCGGTCCAGCACAAAAATCCAGTCGGGATTTTGTTGGCGGATGTATTCAAACGACACCAACATGCCATGGCCGGTAGAGCCATCAATGCCCGTGTCCGCAGGCGGCATGCCGATGTCTTTGTGGATCCAGCTGGCCATGCGAGATTCAGGGCCGAAGGCGTAAACCTTATGGCCGGTAATGGACACCACCATGGCCGTGCCTTTGCCCTGAGCCGCGGTGCGGGTTTGGGCAAATGAGGCATCTATGTCGGCGATGAGGCGTTTGGCGACGTCTTGCTTGTCAAAGACTTCAGCGAGGGCGGTCATGCTTTGTTTGGCGCTCTCACGGATGTTGAGGTTGTCTATGGTCATGTCTATGGTGGGGGCCAGCTTGGCCAATTGCGCATATTCGGTGGCGCCTGGGCCGCCGGTAATGATGAGCTGTGGCTTATAGTCGTGTAGGGCTTCGTAATCGGGCTCAAACAGCGTGCCGACCCTCAGCGTGTCTTGAAACAGCGGCGCCAGGTAATCCACCAAGACTTTCTCCGTGGTCGCGCCGACTTTGACGCCCAGCTGGTTGAGGGTGTCCAGCGCCGCCCAGTCGAATACGGCCACGCGCTCAGGGTTTTTCTGAACCATCGCCTCGCCGCGGGCGGTGGGGATGGTGACCGTCGCGTGTGGGGTGGTGGGCTCTGGGGTATTGGTTTGCGGTGTGCACGCCACGAGGGCGGTGGCACACAATAGGCTAAGCAGATATCGGGTCATGAAGGGCGTTCCTTTGGCGGACCATTGCGTTTAAAGTCGTGTTTAAATAAGAATCAATACCATTTAGTTTAAAGGATTTTGCGGCATGCGTTGCGGATGCGGGACAAAATTTCCCGATACCGTAAGCACTTTTCCCGATTGCGCGGGTGAGGGGCGGCTAGATGCTGCAGCGCCTGCTGTTTTGGGCCATAAAGGCGGGCATGGGCATGAAGGGGTGGGTGAATCGGTGGCAGAATTGTGCTTTTTGTGTGCGCCAGTCATGAGGTCAAGAAGAGGGCGCTTAATGCCCTGGGCCCTCGTTAGGTAAGGGCTGTCGGCCTATTTGACGTTTTTTAGGGCCCAGCGCTGACGCCCTTGGCGGCGTGAACCCAATTGTCTGGTCTAAAAATTGGTTTTTTATGGGGATTAAGCGTGCCTATGTAGGGTTTTGCTGCTTTCTAAATCGGGGCATTGATAAAAACTATTCGAAAAATGTCCGTTTTCGATTAAACTGGAATCACAAAATTTGTTTAACCCATCTATACCTAAACCATTAATACACATTATGAGGAGCAATACCCATGCAAATAGGGATTCCTAAGGAGCTGCTTGCGGGCGAAGCCCGTGCGGCGGCCACCCCAGCCACCGTCGTCCAGCTGATGAAGCTGGGCTTCGACGTTGTGGTCGAGGCCGGTGCGGGCGCTAAGGCAGATTTTAGCGACGCGGCGTTTGCCGAGGCGGGCGCCAAGATTGTCGACGCCAATGCGGCATGGCAATCGGACCTGATTTATAAAGTCAATGAGCCCACCGATGCGGAAATGGCGAAAATCAAAGCCGGTGCCACATTGGTGAGCTTTATTTGGCCGCGTCAAAATGAGGCCTTGGTGCAAAAATTGGCCGAACACAAAATTAACGTGTTGGCCATGGATATGGTGCCCCGCATTTCACGCGCCCAGTCTTTAGATGCTTTGTCGTCTATGGCCAATATTGCTGGCTACCGTGCCGTGGTGGAAGCCGCGCATGAATTTGGTCGCTTCTTTACCGGCCAAATCACCGCCGCGGGCAAAATTCCGCCCGCCAAGGTCTTGGTCATCGGTGCCGGCGTGGCCGGTTTGGCCGCCATCGGTGCGGCGGGGTCTTTGGGCGCCATTGTGCGCGCCTTCGACACCCGTTTAGAAGTCGCCGAACAGATTGAGTCTATGGGCGGCAGCTTCTTAAAGCTTGAATTCCCAACCGAAGCCGGCGGCTCTGGCGACGGCTATGCGACGACGATGTCGGACGAGTTCATCGCCGCCGAAATGGCCCTGTTCGCCGAACAGGCCAAAGACGTCGACATCATCATCACCACGGCGCTGATTCCGGGCCGTCCTGCGCCTAAGCTCATCACCAAGGCGATGGTCGACAGCATGAAGCCTGGTTCCGTGATTGTGGATTTGGCCGCCGCCACCGGTGGCAACTGTGAATACACCGTGGCCGACCAGCTGCACGTGACCGAAAACGGCGTCAAAGTCATCGGCTACACCGACTTGCCTAGCCGTTTGCCGGCACAGTCGTCACAGCTGTATGGCACCAATCTGGTGAATTTGACCAAGTTATTGAGCAAGGAAAAGGATGGCAACATCGTCTTGGACATGGACGACGTGGTCATTCGCACTATGAGTGTGATCCATGATGGGGCGGTGACCTTCCCGCCGCCAGCGATTCAGGTGTCGGCTGCGCCGAAGCAGGCCGCGGCACCACAGCCTAAGGTGGTGAAGCCTGCCAACCCACGCAATAAGTGGATCGGTGGTGGCATTGCCTTCTTGTTGTTCATCTGGCTGGGGTCGGTGGCACCGGTTGAGTTCTTGTCGCATCTGATGGTGTTTGCGCTGTCGTGCGTGGTCGGCTATTACGTGGTGTGGAACGTGACGCATTCGTTACACACGCCGCTGATGTCGGTGACCAACGCCATTTCTGGCATCATCGTGGTTGGGGCCTTACTGCAGATTGGGCAGGGCTATGGGTTTGCGTCGCTGCTGGCGTTTATTGCCATCTTGATTGCCACCATTAACATCGTCGGTGGCTTTACCGTGACGCACCGTATGCTCAAAATGTTCCGTAAAGGTTAAGGAGAACACAATGTCTTTAGGATTGATTGCTGCGGCTTATATTTTAGCCGCCTTATTGTTCATCATGGCTTTGGCGGGCTTGTCTAAGCAAGAAACCGCTCGTTATGGTAACTACGCGGGCATGGCCGGTATGGCCATTGCTCTGATTGCCACCATTGGCAACGACCACGTTTTAGGGGTGGGTTACATCATTGTGGCCATGCTGATTGGCGCCGCCATCGGGGGGTATTTGGCCCGTAAAGTGGAAATGACCCAAATGCCAGAGCTGATCGCCATGTTGCACAGCTTTGTGGGCCTGGCCGCGGTGTTGGTGGGTTATAACACCTATATGCAAATGGACAGCCACGTTTTCTCTGAGCCCGCCATGCACACCATTTTGTTGGTAGAGGTGTTCTTGGGCGTGTTCATTGGCGCGGTGACCTTAACCGGTTCCATCGTGGCCTTCGGCAAGCTAAACGGCAAAATCAGCTCGAAAGCGCTGATGTTGCCTAATCGTCACAAGCTGAATTTGTTGGCCCTGGTGGTGTCGTTCTTGCTGATGATTTACTTTGTTAAGGTCGACGGCTCTGCCTTTGCCCTGGTGTTGATGACGGTGATTGCGCTGGTGTTTGGCTGGCATTTGGTGGCCTCGATTGGCGGGGCCGACATGCCGGTGGTGGTGTCGATGTTGAACTCGTACTCGGGTTGGGCCGCCGCAGCAGCAGGCTTTATGTTGTCGAACGACTTGTTGATTGTGACCGGCGCCCTAGTGGGTTCTTCAGGCGCGATTCTGTCTTACATCATGTGTAAAGCCATGAACCGTTCCTTCCTGTCGGTGATTGCCGGTGGGTTTGGCAACGACGCGGTGGCGTCTAGCGGCTCGGAAGAAGTGGGCGAATACCGTGAGATGTCGGTGGAAGACGTGGCCGACCTGTTGAAAAACTCAAGCTCGGTGGTGATCACCCCAGGCTATGGCATGGCGGTGGCTCAGGCGCAATATCCGGTGGCCGAAATCACGGCCAAGCTGCGTGCGGCAGGGATTAATGTGCGCTTTGGTATCCATCCGGTGGCGGGCCGTTTACCAGGGCACATGAACGTGCTGCTGGCCGAAGCCAAAGTGCCTTACGACATTGTGTTGGAAATGGATGAGATTAACGACGACTTGGCCAATACCGAAACCGTTTTGGTGATTGGTGCCAATGACACCGTGAACCCTGCGGCGATGGAAGACCCCAATAGCCCCATCGCCGGCATGCCGGTATTGGAAGTGTGGCATGCGCGCAACGTGGTGGTGTTCAAGCGCTCGATGAGCCCAGGCTACGCTGGGGTGCAAAATCCGCTGTTCTTTAAAGAGAATACCTCGATGTGCTTTGGCGATGCCAAAGAAACCGTGGAAGCGATTTTGCGCGCCATGTAATCAGGACCTTGAGATGAAACGGATCCTACTGCGGTAGGGTCCGTTTTTTTATGTTCGGTTGTGCGGCTATTGTTTTGTGTTTAGCCAAAATGGTTATGATATAGCCAAGTCTCTAGCAATAGTAGAACATTTTATATTTTAGTGGGGGAAGTTTGTTCCTCTAAAGAACAGAGTAGAAAACCAGTTTTTTGGTAGAAACCCTACGTCGACTAGATAAAATAGAAATTTATATTGATTTCAAGTTGCAATGCCAGTATATTTGTTAGGCATATATAAATTATATTAATAACAATGTGTTACGGTTGGGTTGGGTGTGTCTTGCGAAGGGGGGGAATGAAGGGGATCCTGATTGATAACTATGATTCTTTTACATACAACTTATTAGAC
>JAGNPU010000074.1 GCA_017989485.1 Neisseriaceae bacterium | reverse complement strand
GAACTCGGCCGAGAATGCGGTCAAGCTGGCCTACCAGTTCAGCAAGGCGTGGCAGGCGATTGTGCGATTGGGCCAGGATTCGTCCAGCGTCGAGAGCCGTTACACCATACGCTTCGACTAAGGGCCGTCATGAATTCGCTAGCCTTAAGCTTGTACAACGCACTGTGGACCGTGGCCCCCCGCCTGTTAAAGCGCTATTTAAACCGGCGGGCCCGCCAGGCGCCGGCCTATTTAGACCACTGGCCGGAACGCTTTGGTGTGCCCCTGCCTCAGCCCTGCCAGCAGCCTATTTGGGTACACGCCGTGTCGGTCGGCGAAACCCGGGCGGCCTTGCCGCTGATTCAGGCGCTGCGCGCTTATTATCCCGAAGCCCCACTGCTGCTGACCCAAATGACCCCCACCGGCCGCGCCACCGCCGAGCAGCTGTATCCTGACGCCCAGTGCCGCTATTTGCCCTACGACAAGCCGGCCTATGTGCGCCAGTTCATCCAAGAGCACCGCCCCTTGTTTGGCGTCATCATGGAAACCGAACTGTGGCCCAACCTCATTCATCAGGCCCATGCCCACGGCGTGCCGCTGTGCTTGGCCAATGCGCGCCTGTCTGAACGCTCCTTAAAAGGCTATTTAAAGGTGAAAGCCTTGATTCGGCCCGCAGTGGCCAAGCTAGACCTGGTCTGCGCCCAGTCGGATGCCGACGCCGAGCGCCTAACGGCCCTTGGCGCAATCCGCCCGGTGGTGTGCGGCAGCACCAAATACGACATGCCCATTCCAGAGGCCATGCACCGCCTTGCCCACACCTTTACCGCCCGAATCGGGGCCCGCCCCGTGGTCATTTGTGCCAGCACCCGCTATGTCAATGACGCCGCCGATGAAGCCGCTCTGTTGCTACAGGCCTGGCAGGCCTATGCCAACAAGCCCAACGCCCTGTTAATCATGGTGCCTCGTCACGTCGAGCGCTTTCACGCCGTGGCCGAGTCGGCACAGGCGCTGGGCTTTAAGGTCCAAAAACGCAGCGACCAGCAGCCGATTGCCCCCGACACCCAGGTCTGGGTCGGCGACAGCATCGGCGAACTATTCGCCTATTACCTTTGTGCCGACGTGGCCTTTGTCGGCGGCAGCCTGGTCGACACCGGCTGCCAAAGCATCATCGAGCCGCTGATTTGCGGCCTGCCCACGCTGTTTGGGCCATCGACCTATAATTTTGCCCAAGTCAGTCAAGATGTCCTTAGCGCAAACGCCGCAATTCAAGTATCATCGGCACAAGCGTGGCAGCAAGCCGTGGCCGATCTTTTGGCCCAACCCCTTGTTTGTCAAGCATTAAGCACACGCGCACACGCATTCATCAAAAAAAATCAGGGCGCCAGCCATAAAATGGCCACCTTGATTCACGCCCGACACACGGCATGACCCATATCAGGAGCACACATGAATTTAGCCCTCATCCAACAGGCCCTAGACAGTATCCACAACCCTTATACCCAGCAAACCTTCGGCGCAGATAAAGTGGTGCAGGGCTTGACCGAACAAAACGACGGTTCACTGGCCTTAAAACTACAGTTTGGCTACCCCATTCAGGGCATCGCCCAAGAGATTAGCCAATGGGTAGAAACCGCCCTAGACGGCCTGGTCGCCGCCGACAAAATCCAATTACAATTATTCCAACACATTGTTGCGCACAAAGTGCAACAGGGTGTGAGCACGATTAAAAACGTCAAAAACATCATCGCCATTGCCTCGGGCAAAGGCGGCGTGGGCAAATCCACCACCACGGCCAATCTGGCCTTGGCCATGAGCAAAATGGGCGCCCGCGTCGGCGTGCTTGATGCCGACATTTATGGCCCAAGCCAACCCGCCATGCTGGGCGTGGCCAAAGAAAAACCGCTGCAAAAAAATGACCACTTTATTCCGGTGGTGGCCAACGGCGACATTCAGGTGATGTCCATCGGCTTTATGGTGGAAGAAAAAGAAGCCATCATCTGGCGTGGGCCCATGGTCAGCCAAGCCCTGCAACAGCTGCTGTTTCAAACCGCCTGGGACGACTTGGACTACCTCTTCATCGACCTGCCACCGGGTACCGGCGACGTGCAGTTAACCCTGTCGCAAAAGATTCCGGTCACCGGCGCCGTGGTGGTCAGCACCCCACAAGACATCGCCTTATTGGACGCCAAAAAAGCGATTTCCATGTTTGAAAAGGTCAACATCAGCATCATGGGCGTGGTGGAGAACATGTCGATGCACGTGTGCAGCCAGTGCGGCCATGCCGAGCCTATTTTTGGCACCGGCGGCGCCGAAGCCCTGGCGGGCGACCTCAAAGTGCCGCTATTGGGCAAACTGCCTTTGGCCATGCCGATTCGTCTGGCCATGGACGCTGGCGACGCCGTCGGCATGCAGGCCAAGGAAACCGAAATTGCCAAGCTGTATCAAGATGCGGCCTTGCACATCGCCATCAGCCTGGCCCAAAAAAGCAAAGACTTCAGCGGCATTATGCCCAAAATCGTGGTGGAATAAACCCTCACGGTCTCAATCAGCCGCCCACCGGGCGGCTTTTTTTCTGCCTGCCAATTTTGATTGCCCTGAGGGCCAGAATCCTCTAAGGTTAGGGAAACACACTATAAAGGCCAATATGAATACCGTCGCATGGACCCAAGCCTTGGTGGGCGTAGACACCACCAGCAAACTCTCTAACCTCGCCCTCATCGACATGGTGCAAGACCATCTCAACGGCCTTGGCCTCAAGCCGTGGCTGGCGTATAACGCCGACAAAAGCAAGGCCAATTTGTTTGTGACCGTGCCCGATGCCCAAGGCAATCTGGCCGGGGGCACGATTTTATCCGGCCACACCGACGTGGTCCCCGTGACGGGCCAAAACTGGCAAAGCAATCCCTTTGACGCCCACATTGCCGACGGCAAGCTGTACGGCCGCGGCACCTGCGACATGAAGGGCTTTATCGGCGCCAGCCTGGCGCTGCTGCCTGCGGCCATGGCCAAGCCCTTAAACACCCCCCTGCATCTGGCCCTGTCCTACGATGAAGAAATCGGCTGCCTCGGCGCACCGGTGATGTTGGACGCGCTACAGCAGCGCGGCCTCAGCCCCAGCGCCTGCATTGTGGGTGAACCCACCAGCATGAAAATGGTGGTGGCGCACAAGGGCATTAACGGCTATAAGTGTTCGGTACACGGCCATGCGGCCCACTCTTCGCTGACCCCCAGCGGCGTCAATGCCATTGAATACGCCGCCCGCATCATTTGCTTCATCAACGACGAAGCCCGCCGCTATCAGGCCAACGGCCCCTTTGATGCCGATTTTGACGTGCCCTTTACCACGCTGTCGACCGGCCTCATCAAAGGCGGGCAGGCCATGAACATCGTGCCCGAGCTGTGCGAATTCTTCTTTGAGTATCGCCAGCTGCCAGGCCTGGACGCCGCCGCCATTCTGGCCCCGATCGAGGCCTATGTCGCCAAGGCACTGGCAGACATGCAGGCGGTGGTGCCCCACGCCCACATCGAACTCACCCAAATCAACCAGGTGCCGCCCTTGGGTGAGGCCCTAGACAGCCCCGCCTTAAGACAGCTGGTGGCCAAGCTGGTCGGCGCCAAACAAAAGCACAAGGTTGCCTACGCCACCGAAGCCGGCCTGTTTCAACAGGCCAACATCACCACCTTGGTCTGCGGCCCGGGCGACATCCAGCAGGCGCATAAGCCAGATGAGTTTGTCAGCCTGGCCCAGCTCGACCAGTGCGACCTCTTTTTAAACCAGCTATTGGCTTCCATGCAGGCATAAGCCACCGCCCATACAAAAAGCCTGAATCCCGTGCTGTACGGGATTCAGGCTTTTTCCTTACCGGCCATCGCCCTAAGGGGCTTTGGCCTTTTTGTGCAGCGGCTTAGGCTGTATCGTCAGCGCCGCACCGGCAGAAGCACAGATCACGGCCAGCAGGGCCAACCACTGGGTGAGGCTGAGGTATTCCTGTAAAAACGTCATCCCCAAAATGGCGGCAACGGCCGGCTCTAAACTCATTAAGGTCCCAAAGGTTTTGGCCGGCAGGCGGGTTAAGGCCATCATTTCTAAGGTATAAGGCACGGCCGTCGACATCACCGCCACCGCCACCGCCGTGGGCAGTATGGCCGGGTCAAACAGCGCCATGCCGTTGCCGATCAGCCCAATGGGGAAGAACAGCAGGGCCGCCAAGAGGCTGCCCACGGCCACGGCGCTAGAGCCGTGCTGGCGGCCGGCTTTTTGGCCATAAATAATGTACACCGCCCAGCACACGCCGGCGGCCAGCGCATACAGGCAGCCGATTAGGTCGGCATTGTGGGCATCGCCTAAGGGCAATAAATGGTAAAGCCCCACCATCACCAACAGCACCCAAACAAAGTCTATCGGCCGTCGCGCCGAAAACATGGCCACGGCCAAAGGTCCGGTAAACTCCAAGGCCACCGCAATGCCTAAGGGCACGGTATTCAATGATTGGTAAAACAAAAAATTCATCCCGCCTAAGGACAGGCCATAAATCAGCAGGGACTTTTTGTCGACCTCATGCCACTTAAGCCGCCATGGCTTAAACACCACCGCCAGCATCACGCAGGCAATGGACAGGCGCAAAGCCGTGATGCCATGGGCCCCAATAATGGGGAATAAGCTCTTGGCGAGCAGGGCGCCTGATTGTATCGACAGCATGGCCGCGATCAATATGGCGATGGGAAACCAGATGGCTTGTTTGGTGGCAGTCATGAAAAACTCTTGATGGGTAAGTGGGTGTTAACAGTAAGAAATTATGATAAATCGTAGCAACAGCGCAAATCATGACCCTTACGCCTTGGGCTGTCAATCACAGCGCACGCCCACAATACCCCATGTGCATGATTATGGGCCAAAATAGTGAATTGTCGTTTAATTCATCATCATAAATAAGTCCTTAAATTAAACCGACACCATAATGTATTTGCCATTAAATAATGATGTTAACCTATATTGATTCTGCCCCAAAAAAACCTTAATGGCATAACAATGCCTCTTTCTTGGCTTAAGGCCGTATTGACGAGCAAGCCGGCGATTGCGCACCCAACAATGGCCAAACCGCTGCGGCAGGTCAAAAATCACTTTGTGATTACCTGAATAAAAGCTTACATTTAGCAACCGGAGCGGAGAGCCCCTTTAACGCCCCGCCAGACTGGCTGAGGCGTGATTTTAAAGGGGCTCACGGTCACCAAAGCAGCAAAGATTCACCACAGCGATATCTTATTGATTTTAATGGTTATTTGACATCCCGACGTTTCACGTGAAACTCAGACCGATTTGACTCCCGCCAAATAGGCCCCCACCGCAATCATGCGCTGATTGCTGGACCCGACAAAAGGCTGGGTCAGCGTTTTGAGGTCGGCCTCAAAACGGCCATCGATGAGCCAGTCAGACGCCAGCACCAAGGCCCGTCGATCAGGATCGGCCAGCAACGCCTCTATGGTGTAGCCGGTATACGTCACCACGTTCAGGCCTAAGGCCTTGACCGCCAGCGCCAACTCGGTGCAGGCGGCGACCTGCTCAAACGGATCGCCACCGCTGAGGGTGAGGCCATCCAACAGGGGGTTGGCCTGAATCAGGGCCACAATCGCCGCAATGGTCCAGGATTGTTGCGGGCGGAACGACCAGGTTTGCGGATTATGACAGCCGCGACAGTGATGGCGGCAGCCCTGAGTGAACACGGTGAGCCGCAATCCCGGCCCGTCCACGATCGACTCCAACGCCATGCCGGCTAGGTTTAACGCCATGTACAACCTCCTATCGGTGTTTGACCCGATCGCGTTCTTCGGCCCGTTTGGCGTCATTAAAGCGCGCCAGCGTGCCCACCAAATAGCCCGTAATTCGGCGTATCCGCTCAAATTGTGGGCCGCCGTCGGTGTCAAAACGCCCACATTGGGGGCACTCATCGTCGATGATGCCGGTAAACCCACAGGCGGGATCACGGTCTACCGGATGGTTGATGGAGCCATAGCCTATGCCGGCCTGCTTCATGGCCTGAATGATTTTTTCGAACGCCGCCAGATTTTTACTCGGATCGCCATCCACTTCCACATAGGTAATGTGCCCCCCATTGGTTAAGGCATGATAGGGGGCTTCTATGCTGATTTTGGCAAACGCGGTGGTGGCAAAATACACCGGCACATGAAAACTATTGGTGTAATAAGCCCGGTCGGTCACCCCTTTGATCAAGCCGAAGCGCTGTCTGTCCATTTTGACAAACCGGCCCGCCGTGCCCTCAGCCGGTGTGGCAATCAACGAATAATTCAGCCGATACTGCTGGGCATAGGCGTCCATACGCGCACGCATATAGCCAACAATGGCCAGGCCCGTGGCCTGTGCGTCGGCAGATTCACCATGGTGGGCCCCCATTAAGGCCATCAGGCATTCGGCCAGGCCAATAAAGCCAACCGTGAGCGTGCCGTGCTTGAGCACTTCACCGATGGGGTCTTCCGGGCCCAGGGTCGCCGAATCCAACCACACGCCCTGACCCATGAGAAAGGGGAAGTTTTTGACCTTTTTTTGGGCCTGTATCTGATAGCGTGCCCACAGCTGCGACACCACCAAATCAATTTGCTGGTCTAAGGCCGCATAAAATCCCTGCACGTCACCGCGGTGTAATAGGCCCAGGCGCGGCAGATTAATCGTGGTGAAGCTGAGGTTGCCACGGCCGCTCACCATGGCCTGTTCGGGGTCGTGCACGTTGCTCATCACCCGCGTGCGGCAACCCATATAGGCCACCTCGGTCTCAGGCCGACCGGGACGATAAAAATCGGCGTTAAACGGGGCATCCAGAAAGGAAAAATTAGGGAACAGCCGCTTGGCGCTGACCCGACAGCTTAGCTGCAATAAGTCATGATTAGGGTCGCCCACCAGGCCGTTAATCCCGTCTTTCACCTTAAAAATTTGGATGGGGAAAATCGCCGTTTCCCCCTGGCCCAAGCCTTGCTCCGTGGCCAACAACAGATTGCGCATGACCATACGGCCGGCCGCCGACGTGTCGGTGCCGTAGTTAATCGACGAGAAGGGTATTTGGGCGCCGGCGCGCGAATGCATGGTGTTCAGATTGTGGATAAACGCTTCCATCGCCTGATAGGTGCTTTTATCGGTGTCTTGCCAGCTGACGGTGGCCACATGGGCCTGTAGGGTGTGTATCACCTCTGTGGACAAGCCCAAGGCGGACAGCAGCGGGGCCTCGGCCTGTTGATAAGTGGCGACCTCCGCCAGACCGGGCCCTGTGGGCAACTCATCGGCCAAACGCTGTATGACGGTGGCCACCGGCACATCGGTCAATAAGGCCAAAGCCTTACTTAAGTTATCCACATAGTGTTTGGCGTGGGTTTTGTCCACGCCCGCCGCCATGGCGAAATCAAACATGGGGATGGATTGGCCGCCATGCTGGTCGTTTTGATTCGACTGGATCGCAATACAGGCCAGCGCAGAGTAGGCGTGGATGCTTTGCGGTGCGCGCAAAAACCCGTGGCCGGTGCCAAAGCCATGGGCAAATAGGGCGGTTAAATCAATTTGGCAACACGTCGTGGTCAGGGTCAGAAAATCCAGGTCATGAATGTGGATGTCGCCCCGATGATGGGCCTCGGCGTGGGCCGGCTGCAACACAAACAGGTCGTAGTATTTCTTTGCGGCTTCTGAGCCATACTTCAACATCGTGCCCATGGCGGTGTCGGCATCAATATTGGCATTCTCGCGTTTTAAATCAGAGTGGGCCGCATCGGTATTGCTTAAGTCGGCCAATACCGTCATCAGGCCGCTGCTCATGTCGCGCATGCGCTGCCGATTGGCACGGTAAACAATGTAGGCC
>JAGNPU010000356.1 GCA_017989485.1 Neisseriaceae bacterium | reverse complement strand
GGCTGTGTTCGCTGGGGTGAAAAACATGGCCTCCTAGGGCGTGGAAAACCCCCTGGGCCCGCTGACAGGCCGCCTGTAGCTGCGTTCGATAATGGCTGAGGTGGCGGCCGTATTGGGCGCTGTTTAACACCGAGTAAATCAGCCGCTCGGCATACTCTGAGCTGTTGATGTTGATTAAGGCCTTTAGGTCGGCCAAAGGGTTGATGAGGTCTTCGGCCCCAGCCACATAGCCCACCCGCAAAGCTGGGGTAATGGTTTTGGAAAACGTGCTGATGTAAAGCGACTGCTTAAAGCCCGCGCCGCTGGCCAAACGGGGCGCCTGGGCGCCGACCAGATCGGATAAGGCATCATTTTCAACAATTAAGCAGTCGTGGACTAGGGTTAACGCTTGAATTTGGGCGATTTTGGCGGGGCTGATGTCGGTGCCGGTGGGATTGTGGGCCACGCTTTGGGTAAAGAAAAGGCTAGGGCGATGCTGTGTCAGGGCCCGCTCTAGTGCCGCGATGTCGGGGCCATCCGCCTGTCTGGGGATGCCGATGACGCGGCAGTGGCTGAGGGCCAGCTTGCGCAGCAAAGGGTAATAGCTTGGGTCGTCGACCAACACCGTGGACTGCGGCGTGATGAAGGCACGAATCACCAAGTCTAAGGCCTCATTGGCGCCGTGGGTCAACAGCAGCTGTTCGGGCTGGCTGTCGATGGTGAGGGTGTGTAAATGATTGACCAAGAGCTTGCGCAAGGGCAAGAAGCCGAGGCGATGACCGTAGCGCAACATGGTGTGGCTTTGTGTTTTAAACGCTTTATTAAAAAACTTACTGATGTCTAATTGACTAAACCAGGCCGTGTCCGGAAAGCCGTCTCCGACGCTGAGGATGTCTGGCACGGTACGCAGCTGCTCGCGCATCAGCCAAACGGCGTCTATGGTGTCGTGCGGTGATGGCTCTTGTGCGCTTTGGGGGTGGCTGGTTTCGGCCGAGGTCACAAAAAACCCGGAGCCTGGGCGAGAGTCGATTAAGCCTTTGGCCATCAGTCGGTCTAGCGCCTCGACCACCGTGTGCTTAGACAGGCCATAAAAGCTGGTCAAGGCCCGAATCGAGGGCAGCTTTTCGCCTTGCTGATACATGCCGCCCTTGATTTGGGTTTCCAAAGACTGGACCAGCTGGGCGGTTTTAGACGTGAAGGTTGGGGTGTTTTTGGCCATGGCATTCATCAATCACAAAAAGGCTGTTGGCCACCAAAACCGGGACGACAGACGCATGGTGGCATCAGGCAATCTTTCATACTAAAGCAAATGGCCTGAATAAGACACGGGTATCGGCAGCAGCCAGCGCCGTGGCGCCATCGGCAATGGGACTCGTCCTCGTGAATCGGCGTGTCGGTTCAGGTGGCCTAGCCCTGCCGCGTCTGGCGGTCATCACTGTCTGAAAAAACCGTACCTTGTTCTGGGTTCGGTGCCTTCCTATACTAAAGCAAATAACCTAAATCATACTGGTGTAGTGGCCTGCTGTGCGCCGCTGCGCCCCAAAGGAGCACAAAGACATGTCAGTTGATTCACGTTTGCCTAATTTTCGCGCCCTAAGCGTCACCGAGCGCCTACACAAAATTGCCCAGTCGTGCGGACTGTCAGAGGCAGACGCTGCCTTGCTGGGCAATCCAGCCGCGCTGTCTCTGGACATTGCCAACGGCATGATTGAAAACGTCGTGGGCAAATTTGAATTGCCCTATGCGATTGCGGCCAACTTTACCGTCAACCAGCGTGACTATTTGATTCCCATGGTGGTGGAAGAACCCTCTATCGTGGCCGCTGCGTCGTATATGGCCAAAATCGTGCGCGACAACGGCGGGTTCCACACCTCGAGCAGCACGCCGTTGATGCGGGCTCAGGTCCAAATCGTCGGGGCGACCAACCCCTATGGGGTGAAACACACCCTGTTGCAGCACAAGGCCGAGATCATGGCCTTGGCCAACAGCAAGGATCAGTTTTTGATTGAGTTGGGCGGGGGGTGTCAAGACATCGAAGTCCATGTCTTTCCAGAGTCGCCCATCGGGCCGATGGTGGTGATGCACTTAATCGTCAACGTGTGTGACGCCATGGGCGCGAATACCGTCAACACCATGGCCGAGGCGGTGACGCCGCTGGTGGAACAGCTCAGTGGCGCACAGGTGCGTTTGCGCATTTTGTCTAATCTGGCCGACTTGCGCCTGGTGCGCGCCCGCCTGTGCGTGACGCCTGACAGCTTGGCCCAGGCCGACCTCAGCGGCGAAGCCGTCATTGACCGCATCCTAGAAGCCTATCATTTTGCCGTCATCGATCCCTATCGTGCGGCCACGCACAATAAGGGCATCATGAACGGCATCGACCCCGTCATCGTGGCCACCGGCAACGACTGGCGCGCCGTCGAGGCGGGTGCCCATGCCTATGCGTGTCAAAACGGTGCGTACACCTCATTAACCCATTGGGAAACAGACGCCGCTGGCAATCTGGTCGGCAGCAGAGAAATGTCGATGCCCCGAGGCTTGTTGGGGGGCGC
>JAGNPU010000073.1 GCA_017989485.1 Neisseriaceae bacterium | reverse complement strand
GACCTGGCCGTGGGCGTCTTTTTGGTAAATGCTGCGGCCCAGGCGCCAGTAGGCCAGCGCCAGCAGGGCTAGGTCTAGGGCAATCCAGACCAGGAGCACCGTCAGCGGCCAGGCGGGGGTCCAAGTACTGGCATAGGCCAAAATGCCCACCGCTAAGGCGCTGGCGCCGTAGCGGCGGCGCAGGGTCACGGCCTTGGGGTCGGTCATGGCCTGCCACTGCCAGCGTCGGCCAATGGGCAGGGCGTAGCTGATGGCGACGCCGGCGACGGCGCCCCACAGCACGTCGATAAAGTGGTGTTGCCAGGTGGTCAGCACCGACAGCGCAATCAGCAAGGCCCAGGCGTGGACGACGTAGCGCCAGACGGAGGGTTTAGGCACGTGGGCCTGATAGCGTAACCACAGCAGCCAGGCCAGAATAATGTGCAGCGACGGGGCTTGGTTATAGGGCAGGTCAAACGCTTTTAGCTGGGTAAACAAAGCCCCAAACAGCCCATCGGTGGCGGCGCGCTCAAAGGTGTAGCGCAGCGGCCACAGCAAAAACCCGGCGGCGGCCAGCAATGAGGCCGCCAGCAGGCGTAAGGCGTGGACGGTTTGCTCCCGTTTTTGGGTACACACAAATAAAGACAGGCCGTAGAGGAGGTTTTCACTCCAATACGGCACAATGGTCCAAGGCCAAAAAGGAATGTGCTGTTCCCAGGCCCACACCCATTGACCGACGTCGCCACGGGTGGCGGTGTATTGGTTAATGGGCGTGTAAATCACAAAAAACAAGGGGCCTAATAGGGCTAGCCACAGGGCGCCACGCCACCATAGGCCGCGACGGATCATGCGGATGCGGCCGCAGGGCGTTTGGCAATGCTGACGCTGAAGATGCCCCAAGGGTCGATGAGCTGTAGCTGTTTTTCAAAGCCGGCCTTGGCCACCAAGTCATCCATTTCCCCCTGGGAGCGGACCCGCATCACCCACGCCTGGCCTTGGCGGTGGCTGGTGAGGCCGCGCGCAATCAATTCTTGCTGTGGGTGCCAAGGCTGGTTGGTGTAAATCAAATAGCCACCGGCTTCGACGGCGCTGAATAGCCCGGCCAAAGAGGCCTGCAACAGCGCATTGTCAGAAAACAATTCATACAGACCAGAGACGATGGCCAAGGTGGGCTTAGGCGTGATGCCGGCCAGATCGGCTTGGTCAAAGGCGTTGCCCAAAACAAACTGGGCCTTGTCCTGTAACTGGCGTTGGGCAATCATTTTGCCGCCTTCGGCCACGTTGAGTTCGCTGTAGTCGCGCAGCAAAATCGACTCGACCCGCTCATCGCGTTCGATGGCGTCCAGCACGTAACGGCCGTGGCCGGCGGCGATGTCGACGAGGCGAATTGGCTTGTCGTCGGCAGCCAGGGCGTCGATGACCTGCTTAATCATCAGCTCTAAATGGACTTTGCGTTGGCGTATGCCGGTCCAGCCCGGGCTGTTTAAATAATTTTTGTCGATGAGGCGGCCTAGGGCGTGCTTGCCCTGAGGCTGGTTTTGGTAGACGTAGTCTAGGGTGCTGCCAGAATCAAAGCCGGTGTCTAAGCCGATTTGCATGCCACGGGATGATTGGCAAAACGTGCGTACGCCGGCCTGAAAGACACGGTAGTACAGGCCTTTGGCCGAATAGGTCGGCAGCGGCGCCAGCAGCTCGCGATAGGTGTCGGCGCAGGGGCTCCAACGGTCTTCGTGGCCGTAGTCAAACGGCGCCGCCAGCGGGTCTTGCGTCAGGGCATCCATAAACGCATTAATTTTGGCAAAGGCTAGGGCACGGTCTTGTTCGCCCAAAACGTCGTGGTAAAACCCACCCAACACATGTTGCTCTTTGAGGGGGTGGCGCAGGCGGCTGAAAAAGGTTTTTTGCGGGCCGGTGTGCACCACCATGTCTTCGCCGGCAATCAGCAGTTGGGTGGGCAGGGTGATGGCGGCCGCGTCGGTGACGATGCGCGCCGAAGTGCGGTACAGGTCGAGCAAAATATTGCTGGCAATTGGCCGACTGATCAAGGGGTCTTGATTGAAGGAGTCAATGCGCAGCGGGTCGTGGGTGAGGAATTTGGCCTTGACGTAGGAATTGACATAAAACACGCCCTTGAGTTTTTGCCATAGGGCAATGCCGGGGCGGGCAAGGGGCACATAGAGTTTGACCTTAAACGCCGGTGCCGCCAGCACCAGGCCTTTGATTTTGGGCGCATAGTCATGGGCCCAGGTGGCGGCCAGAACGGCGCCCACGCTTTGGGCGATGACCACCACGTTGTCGAGGGCAATGTCATGGGTGGTGGTGACGTGGCGCACAAACTCATCCACGTCTTGCACCGAGCGGCCAATGCTGGGGCTGTAGCCGCGGGGGCCGAGTGAGCGGCCGTGGCCACGGGCGTCCCAGGCAAAGAAATCGGTGTCGTCACGGCCCAGCTCATCCACAATGTGTTGTAAGCGGCCAGAATGTTCGTGGCCGCGGTGGATGAGGATTATGGCTTTACGCACGGGGCCGGGGCTGATGGCCGGCCAATGGCGGGCAAACAGCGGCTCGTGGTCAGAGGTGGTGAAGGTAAACGGTTCGGCTTGGTGAAACGCTGGTTCAGCAGTATTCATAAAGGCCCTTATCAGAGATGGAAGAATAAATCGGTTATTGGACGGCCGCTAAAGCGCGACGGCAACGTTGGTAGCAGGTCAATAGCGACAGCAACAGCACGGCCAAAAACAGCAGCCAAACATGGTTGGCCAGCGTGGGCCATAGAAAGAGCGCACAGGCATAGGCACCGAAGACCAAGGCACGATCGCTTTTGCCCAGGGGGCCGTCATAGCGACGAGGGGCGCCAATGCTTAAGGCGAGGACGCCGCAAAATTCGGTCATGGTCATCGCCCATAGGGCGAGGCAAATCAGCGCCACCGGTGCCTCAGGCAGGATGAGAAACGGGGCATACAGCGCCAGGTCTGACACCACGTCGCCCACCTCGTTTAACACGGCGCCCAGTGACGATTGCTGCTGGTGTTCGCGTGCCAGCATGCCGTCAATGGCGTTTAAGGCCATGCGCACCAAGAGAAATAGGGGCAATAGCAGCCATAACCCAGGCCATTTGGCCGCGCCTAGGGTCAAGATTAGGCCCAAGGCGATGGAGCCCAGCATGGCGGCCAGGGTGACCTGATTCGCCGTGGTGCCGCGCGCATAGAGGCGCAGCGTCAAGGGGCGCAACAGGCTTTGAAAGCGAGGCTTTAAATCGTATAGCGTCATGATGAGTCTTTGAATGCAGGGCCAAAAGAGGGTTTATGATATGTAATTGGTTTAATTTAGGCAAGCGGTGTTTTGCCATAGGCTGACGCGCCTACAGTGTTGTGGTGATGTTGGCGTATACTGAGCCAACAGTGGCCTAGATGAGGCCTAGATGAGGCATAGAGGATGACATGGACAGTGTGATTTGGGTGGTGCTCTTGGGGACGTTGCTGGCAGGGTTTGTGCAAGGCCTGTCTGGTTTTGCGTTTGGTCTGGTGGCCATGTCGGTGTGGGCGTGGACCTTAGAGCCTCGCCTGGCGGCGACGCTGGCGGTGTTCGGGGCCTTGGTTGGCCAGATCATGGCGGTGTTTACCTTAAAACGGCGGGTTAATTGGCCACAATTAAGGCCTTTTTTACTGGGCGCCGCCGTCGGCATTCCCATTGGGGTGGTGGTGCTGCCGTGGCTGAACGTGGCCTTATTCAAGGTTATTCTAGGCACCCTATTGGTGGTGTGGTGCCCCTTTATGCTGTTGGCGCCGCGTTTGCCCGCGATGCGGCCGACCCATGCTTGGGTGGATGGCTTAGTGGGGATGATGGGCGGGGTCATGAGTGGCCTAGGGGGCTTTTCAGGGACGCTGCCAACGCTGTGGTGTAGCTTAAAGAAAATGGACAAAGATGCCCAGCGCAACATTGTTCAAAATTTCAATCTGGGCGTGTTGGCGGTGACCATGTTGACCTATGTTGGCACCGGCATGGTGACCCAAGAGGTGTTGCCGCTGTTTGCCTTAATGGTGCCGACGATGTTGCTGCCCGTGTTTTTGGGGACGCGCCTGTACATCGGCATTAGCGACAAGGCCTTTAAGCACGTTGTGCTGTCCTTGCTGACGCTGTCTGGCGTGGCCTTATTGCTGTCTGGCTTGCCACAGCTGGTGTCGCTGGCGTGAGCGATGCCGGTTTGGCTTGGTCGGTGTGCGGCGCTGCGGCTGAGCCAACCCATAGGGCAGCGTCGCCAGCCTGGCTCTGAGTGATTCAAAAAGCCGTGGCTGAGAAACTCAGACACGGCTTGGCGTATGCCCCTTAAGCGGGGTGTTTTTGTACGGCAATCTTACGCAGCTCATTTTTTTGTATCTTGTTGGTGGCCGTCTTCGGCAATTCGCCAAATTCAAAGGCCTTCGGCACCTTAAAGCCGGCCAAATGGTCGCGGCAAAACACACGGAGTTCTTCTGCCGTTACGGTGGCGTCTTCTTTGGTTTCAATAAACGCGAACGGCACCTCACCCCATTTGGCGTCGGGTGCCGCCACCACGGCGCAGGCCAAAATGCTGGGGTGGTTGTACAGCACGTTTTCCAACTCGATGCTGGAAATGTTTTCCCCGCCAGAAATGATGATGTCTTTGCTGCGGTCGGTGATTTTGACGTAGCTGTCGGCATCCCAAACCCCGATGTCGCCGGTGTGAAACCACCCGCCGGCAAAGCTGTCTGCGGTGGCGTCGGCGTCTTTAAAATAGCCCTTCATGCAAATATTGCCACGGAACATCAGTTCGCCCACGCTCACGCCGTCCTGAGGGACGGGTTGCATGGTCAATGGGTCGATGACGGCCAGGTCGGCCTGCATGTGATAGCGCACGCCTTGGCGGGCCTTGCGTTCAGACCGTTGCGCCGGCGCCAGATCTTGCCATTCGGGATGGGCAACGCACACCGAGGCGGGGCCATAGACTTCGGTGAGGCCGTAGACATGGGTGATGTCAAACCCCATGGCCTCAAGCTGGGTTAAGGTGGATTCAGGCGGTGGTGCGCCGGCAATCATGCCGCGTACGGTATGGCCAATGCCGGCCTTGTCGGCGGCGCTGGCGTTGGCAAAGCCCGAGTGGACTATGGGGGCCGCCGAATAATGGCTGACCTGCTCTTGGCGGATGAGGTTGAGGCAGTGGACGGGGTCAAACTTACGCAGGCACACGTTGACGCCGGCGCGTGCGGCAATCGTCCAAGGAAAGCACCAGCCGTTGCAGTGGAACATCGGCAGCGTCCATAAGTAAACCGGGTGTTTGGGCATGTCCCATTCCAAAATATTGGAGAGGGCGTTGAGGGCGGCGCCGCGATGGTGGTAGACCACGCCTTTGGGCTGGCCGGTGGTGCCGGAGGTGTAGTTGAGGGCAATCGCGTCCCATTCGTCGGCCGGCATGGCCCAGGCAAAGTCAGGGTCGCCTTGGGCCACGCAGTCTTCGTATTCGGCGTCGCCAAAAGGGGCGACGTTTTGAGGGCCTTCGGCGTCATTGACCTGAATGATGGTGAGCTTGGGCAAGGCCGCCCGCAGGGCCGGCACGTGGTGGGCAAACTCGCCGTCTAGCAGCAAGGCCTTGGCTTCGCCGTGGCGCAGGCAGTAAATCAGGTCTGGCAACTCCAGGCGGGTGTTGAGGGTGCTCAGCACCGAGCCGTTCATCGGCACGCTGAAGTGGGCCTCGACCATGGCGGGGGTGTTGTACAGCAAGGTGGCAACGGTGTCGTTTTTGCCTATGCCCATTTGGCTGAGGCTGCTGGCAAAGCGCTTGCAGCGATCGTAGGTTTGCGCCCAGGTTTGGCGCACGGGGCCGTGGACGATGGCCAGTTTAGGGCCGTATACCAGGGCGCTGCGGGCGAGGTAGTCTATGGGGCTGAGGGCCACATGATTGGCGGCATTTTTGGCGAGGCCTTGGTCAAAAGCAGAAGACATGGAGATTCCTTGTAGAAGAAGACGTGGCCTGCGCCAGGCAGGCCTGTTGTTGTTATTGTCGGTGTGGGTGGGCTGGCCAAAGGCCGGGCCCCAGGCTGCTTGTCCTCAGATTAACAGCAAATGGGTAGCTAGCCAAGCGTCATGTTTGGCCTGGTTTGCCTCAGCCCAATGCAGTTGCCCCAAGGATCTTGAAGCTGACACAGCCATTCATCGCCCGCTATGTGCATGGGGCCGCGATACAGGGTGGCGCCCAGGGCCAGTAGCGCATTGAGGCGGGCCTTTAGGTCGGCCTCGGCCCAATACACCACGCTGCCGGCCGGGCCGCAGGCAACTTTGGCGTCGGCGTTGACGATTTCTAGGGCCACCGAGCCCAGCTGCAGGTGGCCAAAGTCGTCGGGCTGGTGGTGGATGCGCTGGGCTTGAGGGAATGCTTGGGCATACCATGCGGTGGCGCTGCGCCAGTCGGGGACATGGATTAAGATCGATACGATGTGTGGGGCAGGATGGATGGTCATGGCTGGCTTTCTGTGAGGCTTGGGCAGTGGGGCGAGTAGACGTAAAAATGCCCCGTCACAGGACAGGGCATTGCGTTGATTTAGGGTGCTTACTTAGTTGGCGTATTTTGATCTTGCATTTTTTTCAATGCGCGAAATACAGCTAGACGTCGTCTATGTTGCATAATAAATCCTCTCTAATAATGATTTTTGTTTTGTTTGCTGTTCATTATGAAAGCGGTAAAACAAACGGTTGGTTTTTTTTGGTGTTGTGGCCGTGAACGCGTGAGAGTCAAACAGGTGATAGTATACAAGTGGTTATTTTTAAATACTTATCGTGCCACACATAGATAGACGTTATCCGAAAGAGAAAGTTCTGTCAAGAATTAAAATAAAATAAAGGTATTTATTTGGCCTAATCAAAAATCATATTGATCTGGATTAAGTCTTTGTTTCTTGAGCAGAACCAAAACCGAGCCATCATTGCCGCTGGATTCTTCGGTAAACGCCAAGACGTCAGGGTGCTTTTTCAACCATTGGCGTACGGTGGCCTTTAAAACCGGCTTAAAGTCATGTGAGCCTAGGCCGCTGCCGTGGACCACGCGACAGCATACGCCCTGACTGCGGATTTCATGGATGAACACGTTTAACGCCTGTTGGGCCTTAAGCTGGGTGTAGCCGTGCAGGTCTAGGGTGGCGATAATCGGGTAGGTGCCATTGAGCAGCTTGTCTAAGTCCTGCTGGCCGCGCCCATTTTTGCTAAACGACTTGGGGATGTCTTCCACCCAGTCACCGACGTAGAAAAAGTCTTGTTCGTCTATGGCCGCCGCCTTCTGTGGGCGCACGCGTATCCCCCCTTTGGGTTTGGGGTGAGCGTATTGATTATTGCCCTTAAGCGGCGTCACCGTCCCCACCATTTGTGCAAAACTGGGCTCAGGCGCGGGTTTCGGCTTGGGCTTGGTTTTTTTTGGGGGGGCGGGCAGCGCCTTGAGCTGGTCTTTGAAGTCGTTGGCCATGGTCGGTGTGTGCGCGTAAAAAAACTGCTTGAAGGCCTTAATGATAGCAGGCTTCAAGCAGTTTTGCGAAGGGCTAGTCCTAGAGTTTAATCAGGGTGCTCTTCAGTTCGGTGTACTTCTCTAAGGCATGGATAGATTTGTCGCGGCCATTGCCCGACTGCTTGAAGCCGCCGAAGGGCAGGTTCATGTCGCCGCCCTCGTCGTAGCAGTTTACCCATACCGTGCCCGCGCGCAGCTTGCGGGCCACTTTATGGGCGGTGCTGAGGTTGCTGGTCCACAGGCCGGCGGCCAGACCGTATTGGGTGTTGTTGGCGATGGCGACGGCTTCCTCTTCGGTTTGGAAGGTGATCACGCTCAGCACGGGGCCAAAAATCTCTTCCGTGGCCAACAAGTCGTCAGGTTGGGTTTCAAACGCCGTGGGTTCGAGGAAATAGCCTTTGCCGTC